>JAILPB010000109.1 GCA_024690485.1 Butyrivibrio sp.
TTCCCTTGCTTATTGTTGCAAGAGGCTTTAAAACTGTTTCTGCAAAGAACTTGCTGCTCTCTGCCTGATTAAACTTGGTATCTCCAAATGCAATCTTTTTATCATTACTTGTAACAACAATGTCAAGCTTAACCTTGTTTGCAATAAGTGCGTTGTTATCAACCTTAACAGTTACAACTTTCTCATAACCATCTCCAGTTGCAGTTGCATCAGCTCTCTTTACTGTCTCAGCCTTGATTCCATTTCCGTCATCAGTATAAACTGTGAAGCTGTCGTTATCATCTGCATCTTGGTCATTTACAGTTACCTTAAGGCTTAAACTTCCGTCGCTCCAGAGAGGGACGAACTTAGCACTTAAATCACCTTTTCCGAAAGAGTATTCATTTCCTGCATCATAATTATTATTTAAATTCTGTACAAGAGTAACGCTCTTTAATTCAGGCTCAAGCTCCCCTGCATCTACCAGAGTCCAAAAAGCATTCTTTGCCTTGTAATAGTCGTTAAAAAGAAGCGGATACTGTCTGGAGCTGCCATCTGAGCCGCCGCCATTATCATTTTGATCCTGAAGCCATGAATCCTTATCGATTACACCCCAGATAGTCATTCCTGTAACATTTACGCCTTCTTCTTTAAGTCTTCTAAGTGTGTCATATACTGTTTTGTATCTTACAGCAAGCTGCTCATCTGTTGGACCTGAGCTTCCCTTGAAATCAAGCTCTGTGATCTGAATCTGATCAACAAGCTCTGCATATCTAAGGGCTGCCTTCTTTATGAGCTCTGCAGAAGGATTATTATTTGCTATGCCATAATGAGCCTGCATACCCATACCATCGATTCTGGCACCGGGTGTAGCCTTTACATCCTTGATAAGCTGGCATATGCCCTCAACCTTGGTGCTTACTGTTTCATTGTAATCATTGTAGAAAAGTGCAATATCTGAAGGCATATATCTGTTAGCATAAACGAAAGCATTCTGAATAAATTCAGGACTCTTGTAAACCTTCCACCAGCTTGATCGCTCGCTGTCGGTTCTGTAAGTTCCACTGCCGTCACTTACTGCCTCATTTACTACGTCCCATCCATAGAACAGATCTCTATATTTGCTACCTTCAGCTGTGAAATGCTCAGCTACGCTTCTTATGTAAATCTCAAGACGCTTGTTCATAACTTCAGGTGTTACACAAGGCTTGTTCTCATCATAATCCTCATGGAAGAAAAACTCAGGTGTCTGAGAGTGCCAAACAAGAACGTGACCTCTGATTCTGATCTTCTTTTCAGGATGTTTATTATTCCAATCAACAAAGAAATCAAGATATTTCTCAGGAGTACTGAAGTCAAGCTTGGGGAAATCTACTTCCTCTCCATTAAGTTCTACCTTTTCGATATCCTTATTGCTCTTAAGCATGGAATCAGGCTTAAGCTCGTTTCCTAATGTACAGCCGTTGAAGTGCTTTGTTACAAGCTCCATTTCCATGCTGTCAGCAAATTCCTTATAACTGATTGCTGTACCAATAATAAAGTCCTCGCCCATGAGCGCCTCAACTGCATCTCTTAAGTCAACTATGTCATACTCAACACCCTTCTGAGGTCTCTCACTTGCAGGAGTTGTATCCACAACGAACTCGATTTTCTCAACGTTTACTTCAAAGGGATAGTCCTGATTGTTCATAGCCATCATAGTGAACTCTTTTACAGGTTCAATGTTTGATGAAGGGTACCAGGTATAACTCATTGATCCGCTTTTTCCATAAGTAACATCAAGTTCCTTGTCATTTTTTTCGCCATAGGTTTTGAATCCCAAACCCTGTGTTGCTTCTGTAAATGTAACCGTTACAGACTTAAGTGAGTCTTCAGGTATCTCTTCCTTCAGAACAAGACCATACTCATCCCATTCTTTAGCATATTCCAAAGTAGTACCATCTACTTCATCGCGCTGCCAATGCTCGACAAACTTAAGGTCTTCACCTTCGTAAACAATAGTTCCTTCATTTACTTCTTCGCTCTTACCTGTGGTATTGGCCTCTATGGAAGTAATGTTTACGCTATAGGGGTAGTTGCCCTCGCCCGAAGCCATTGACATGATGCCTACATATCGAATGTTTGCACTGACCTTGGACGTGTTATCAACTGTATACTCGTCTTGGCCCTCATTGGTATATGAAACTACAAGTTCCTCCATTTCAGAGCTGTAAAGCTTAAATGCAATAATTTTGTCCTGGTTTTTAACCTTTACAGTCACACTCTTCAGATTTTCTGAAGGAATTGCCTTTCCAAGGTCATAGCAATATTCCTGATACTGCGATGCAAAAGTAAGCTTTCCCTTAAGGGTTTCCGATTGATTCCATCTGTTAAAAAATACAAGACTGCTTTCCGAAGCAGGATCTTCAACAGGATCATCTATGGGATCATCTATCGGAGTATCTATCGGAGTATCTCCTGACTCGCCCAAATCACCTGAATCATCCTTAGGTTCTGCTGCATCCTCACCCTTATCAGCATCCTGCTCATTTGTGTCTGCTTCATCTTTTATGTCAGCCTTTTTATCAGGCTCCTGTTCGCTAACTTCCTCTTTGACCTCTTCTGTAAGTTCCTTCTTTTCTTCCAAAGCAGTTCCATCTGCTTTATCCTCTTTAATTTCATCCTCAGATTTCTCTTCGGATTTTTCCTCTTTCTCCTGACTTTCGTCGTCAACAGAAAAAGGCTCTGACAATGTCTCAGTTTCTTCTATTCCAGCGGCATTAACCTGCATGGCACTCAGATTAACACTGGAAACAGCAAGAACACCTGCCATTATCAGAGCTGACAACCCTAAAAACTTTTTGTGCATACCCAACACAACCTCCTTAATAAAATTTTCTGATCCGCGCTTTTTCCCCATATTGCGCAGTGTGTAAGTATATTATATTAAGGAATCGCACTTGGCTTCTTCCCAAAAAATGCTATAAAATTATCAATTTTTGCAAAAACAAATTCTCGATATAAAAAATATTATATCGAGAATTAAATCCGGATATTTATAATAAATAAGTACCGGTTATTACATGAAAAGAACAGGTAATCACAAGAATGTATTTTGTCCGGAGTCGTATTTATATCCTATACTTTCAAGTTTTCCTGTAATCTCTGAAAGTTCCGAGCTGCTTATATCAAGCCCTTCAGCCAGAGCCTCCAGGCTTGAATAATTATCCCTCAGCTGAGTATTTATATAGCTTAGTAAAATAACCGGGTCCTTAGGCAGCATTAGTTACCTCCTTCACAGCTCTTGCAACTAGCTTATCGCCTTCAACATCAATTTCGATAGTATCATGAGGCATAACCTTATCTTCAAGGATAAGCTTTGCTGACAAGGTCTCCACATGCTTTTGAACAAATCTCTTCACAGGTCTTGCACCAAAGCTTACGTCATAAGCATTTTCCGCAACAAACTGTTCTGCTGCCTCTGTAAGCCTTATGCTTATCTCTCTGTCTGCAAGTCGCTTGTTCAGATCATTTACTATAAGTTTAACTATACCACTGATGTTGTCCTTTGTAAGCGGCTTAAAGAGTATCATCTCATCTAATCTGTTCAAAAACTCAGGTCTAAAATGTCCCCTAAGTTCGTTCATGGTCAGATCCTCAGCCTCTTTGCTTATTGATCCGTCAGGAGTGATACCATCCAAAAGGTAAGGTGCACCGATATTGGAAGTCATAATAAGGATCGTGTTCTTAAAGTCAACTGTTCTTCCCTGGGAATCGGTAACGCGTCCATCATCAAGTATCTGCAAAAGCACATTGAATACGTCTGGATGTGCCTTCTCAACTTCATCAAAGAGTACTACTGCGTAGGGTTTTCTGCGCACAGCCTCTGTAAGCTGACCGCCCTCCTCATATCCAACATATCCGGGAGGTGCTCCGATAAGTCTGGACACACTGTACTTCTCCATATACTCACTCATGTCGATCCTGACTATATTATTCTCATCATCAAAAAGTGATGCTGCAAGACTCTTTGCAAGTTCTGTCTTTCCGACACCTGTAGGTCCAAGGAAAAGGAATGAACCAATAGGCTTTGTTGGATCCTTGATTCCTGCCTTTGATCTCATTATAGCTTCTGAAACCTTGGTTACAGCCTCATCCTGTCCAATGACTCTCTTGTGAAGTTCATCCTCCAAATGAAGAGTTTTGTTTCTCTCACTCTCTGTAAGTTTTGCTACAGGGATTCCTGTCCAGCGTGAGATGATCCTTGCTATCTCTTCATCAGATACTCTCTCATGAACAAGGGAGAGATCCTTTGCACCAACTCTCTGCTCCTCTTCTTCAAGCTGCTTTTTAAGTGCAGGGATAGTACCATACTGAAGTTCACTAGCCTTCTCGAAATCGCCGTTTCTCTGAGCTATTGCCAGTTCATTATTGGCGTTTTCTATCTGCTCTCTTATAACAGCAAGCTTATCAACTGCTTCCTTCTCATTGCTCCACTTAGCCTTCTGATTATCGAACTCCGCCTTAAGCTCAGCAAGTTCTTTCTGAAGGTTTACAAGTCTCTCCTTGCTAAGAGAATCATCCTCTTTCTTAAGGGCCGTCTCCTCGATCTGCATCTGAGTAACTTTTCTGTTAAGCTCATCAAGTTCAGCAGGCATAGAATCCATCTCAGTTTTTATAAGGGCACATGCCTCGTCCACAAGGTCAATTGCCTTATCCGGAAGGAATCTGTCTGATATATATCTGTTACTTAAAGTAGCAGCGCTTACAAGAGCTGAGTCCATGATCTTAACGCCGTGGTAAACCTCATATCTCTCTTTTAAGCCTCTAAGGATACTTATAGTGTCTTCTACTGTGGGCTCCGAAACCATAACAGGCTGGAAACGTCTCTCAAGAGCCGGATCCTTTTCTATGTACTGCCTGTACTCGTTAAGGGTTGTTGCACCTATGCAGTGAAGCTCGCCCCTTGCAAGCATGGGCTTTAGCATATTTCCTGCATCCAATGCGCCATCCGTTTTTCCTGCTCCAACTATTGTATGAAGCTCATCTATGAAAAGAATTATCTCTCCGTCAGACTCCTTAACATCCTGAAGTACTGCCTTAAGTCTCTCCTCGAATTCGCCTCTGTACTTAGCGCCTGCAACAAGGGCTCCCATATCCAGTGAAAAAATCTTCTTATCAAGAAGTCCCTGGGGAACATCTCCCTCTGCAATTCTCTGAGCCAGAGCCTCTACAACGGCAGTCTTACCAACGCCGGGCTCACCTATAAGAACAGGGTTATTTTTGGTCTTTCTAGACAGAATTCTGATCACGTTCCTGATCTCTGCATCTCTTCCGATTACAGGTTCAAGCTTCTGATCCTTAGCCTTCGCAACAAGCTCTGTTCCGTATTTTTCCAAAGTGTCATAGGTAGCTTCCGGGTTGTCGGATGTAACCTTCTGATTACCTCTGACTTCTGAAAGAGCCTGAAGGAACTTATTCCTATCTATTCCAAACTCCTGAAGGATCTGCTTAACCTCTCTGTTAGGATGTCTGATGATGGAAAGCATGATATGCTCCACAGAAACATACTCATCGCCGAGAGCACGCATCTCATCCTCACTTTTAAGAAGTGCCTTGTTAAGGTCACTTCCCACGTAAGGATTGCCACCCTCTACTCTGGTTCTCTTCCTGATTCCAGCCTCTACCCTATCTCTAAATGCCTCAGGATCGACTCCCATCTTCTCAATAAGCTTCGGTATGATGCTATCCTCTATAGTTAGCAGGCTATATAATAGATGCTCCTGCTCGATTTCCTGATTTCCAAAATCAAGAGCCACCTTGTCCATATTCTGAACGGCTTCTATCGATTTCTGCGTAAACTTCTGAATATTCATGACGCTACCTCTCTTTCGTCACTTTTATCTGTTCTACATCTGTTATAACACGATTGTTAGCACTCGTCAATAGTGAGTGCTAATTTGTTTACTATTCTCTTTCCCCTAATTAAAACGCCCGGAAATAAAGATTTCCGGGCTGCATATCATTTAAAGCTGAACCTTAATTCCTGCCTTCTTAAACAATTTCTTGTAAGCTTTTTTGCACTTCTTAGGAATTTTTACTGCTGGTTTTTCTAGGTTGTCACTTTTCAGCAGTCCGAATTTGTTACATTGCTCTTACGCATTTTCCATTATACCATTTTGCAGCAGTTACTCTTTGTTATAATTCTCTGCAGCTTTTTCTGTTTTGCCGCTTTGCGGCAGTCTAATTTAGCTGCTACAATGCCAATATTTAAATATACAGCAGTAATTCCATACTGCCGCAATATAAACAATTTGAATTTGCAGTAGTTTTCACACTCTACAATCTACTACCGTTTTCTTATATATCGCCATTTGCAGCAGAAATTCTACGTCTACCATCACTGTCGCAAACCTCACCTACGTCACTTGTAGCATAAGGATTGCTACTGCTTTTCAAAATATTGTTCATAATTCCCACTTTGTACAAGCCTATATGCCAACATCTCGAGGCTTTCTACTATAACTTTCCATAACCCTACCAATGCCAGGATCATGCAAATCAGTACTCCCCAAAATATGATTCCTACGATTCCTGCTTTATAGATATCGCCTGAATCCTGGTATAAATCCCTAAGCACTAGCATCCCAATTAAAAATCCTATGCACACCGCAAGCACAAAAACATGATTTCTAACTAATCTTCTATAGTCTCTTCTTACTTCCTCTTTAATTCCTGATATATCAATATCCTTACCATCCAGAAGTGTCAAATTCTCCAGTCTTGCAGGATACACAACATTATTACTCATCCTTTTCCATCCATTCTGTCCATTTGCTCTCTCTATAAAGCAGCCACAGCGCATAATTCATTGGTACGTATAAACAATATATGCCTTGCCATTAAGCTTTGTAGCGCGGCGAAGGCCGTTCCACACTTCATCCGTCCAGCCACCTTCAAGGAACATTATGCCGTCTGTGTCATCAAGCCATCCCGAGCACCAGAAGATCACGCTGGTGGGGCGCTTTTCAATGTACAGAAGTTTTCCCTTGAACTCACTATCAAGAAGAATGGTCTTAATTTCATTTCCTTTTTCATCCAACAAATATATGGTATTTCCTTTTATCTTGGCTGTGCTATAATCCTCGACTTTTATCAATTCGTACACTGGCTCATAGTACCTAAGCTGCTTCTCATATTTTTCAATGTAGTGTGAATTATTGTAAGCAGAAACGATAAATGCTAGCGCAAGGGCTGCTATCGCGGTTATAACTATAATTATTACTTTGGAAAATCTATGGTTATTGTTCGCTTTTTTCATAAGTTCTTCTCCCTTACGCAGTAGCCGGTTGTGTCCGGTGAAGCCATTATCATAAATTCTCGTCCAACAAAGCCTGCTTCATTTCTGGCATCAGCCTTCCTGTTAATAGCCTGATGAGGTATGAACTCGTGGATAATGCGGACTCTGTCATTATGCCATCCATGGTTTTTGTCATCTTCCTAAACTGCTCATTTCCAAGACAGGCATTTCGATCAAGGTATTTTCCTTTAAAAATACCATCCAAAACAAGACCGTTTTCATCGACATTTAGGTCAAAGCCATTGTGCAATCTGTTATATCCTATTGGGTACTGGGCTTGAGCCGCCCTTTGATCATCATTATTATAAAAATCATCAAAACTTTTCATTTACCTAATCTCCTAACAAGACTCAATTATAAAGCATTCTTGCTACCCGGAAAACAGAAGCAACCGCAAAAATCTCCCTGCTATTTTCCAAATAATAGCAGGGAGATCTAAAACTCACTAATGAAGTATATCACACGCGAATCAGACTTATTTTCTCTTGCGTTTCTTTAAACTCTTTTTGTTTTCATACATGTTTCTGTCAGCATTTTCAAATACTTCAGCCACGCAGTCTTCGTTATTATATTTAGCCATGCCACAGGCAATTTTGAGACCTCCGTTTATAAGAGCATCCTCGTTATGTTTTGCGATCAGATCCACCAATTCATCTATGCAAGCATAGTCCTCATCCTGGGAAATAACAGCAAATTCATCGCCGCCAACTCTATAGACAGGACTTCGCATAAAGATTTTACAAATTATCTCACAGGCTTCACAGATGCACTTATCTCCGGCTTCGTGGCCTTCAGTGTCATTGATCCTCTTCAGATCATTCACATCAAGAACTACGATGGCGAATTCAGGCTGCCTATGTTCCTGAATCCTTCCATTCATCAAATTCTCTCTTTCCATATATGCATTCTTATTCTTAATGCCTGTAAGAGTATCTACTTCAGCCATATTCTGGACCAGTGCAAGTTTTTCCACATATTCTCGCTTGATACGCATAGCATCCGTCACATCCTGACACAAACCAAGCAGACATTCTCTACCTGTATCGTCCATAAACTTAAGCTTTGTAGTCTGGAACTGCCTGGGGTTGCCCGCTGCATCCGGCACATCCTCAAAGAAAATATATGGCTTATCCATAGCAAGAGCTTTCTTATCGTCTTCAATAAAGTGAAGTGCCGTCTGCTCATCAAAGATCTCAAAGTCAGTAAGACCTACAACCCCCTCCGGAGTCTCTTTATGTGCATATTCCGCAAATGCCTGATTACATGCAAGATATTTCCTCGTGTTTACATCTTTTGAAAAAGTCATGGCAGGCATATTTGTTAATAAATCCGAAACTGACTTCCTTAGTTTTATGATCTTCCTGTTAGCATCAGCCTCTTCCTTAAGGCGGACATTCTCCTCCTGCAATCTGGCATACTCACCCGAAATCTTATTTATTCTCTTACTCTTTTCTTCAGTTGATGACAGCACAGCCACCATAACTGCAGCCACTTTTGTAACCGGGTTTACTGCAATTCTCCACGCCAATATCTGTATGCTTTTTCCGGAAAACGTAACATCATCAATGATCACTCTTTTTCCATCTTCTGCGCACATCAGAACTGCATTTAATGAACGTGCACCCGACTTTGATCTAAATTCTGAGGAGTCGAACCTGGTTTTGTCGATACTATTTGGGAAAAAATCCCTGATATAATTTTTGAAAGTCATATTAGCCCGAACAACATTAATGATCCCATCCTTACATTCCACCATGACCATTGGCCATGTATCAAAATAGTCTGCATGTTGCTCATCATCTTCGGCAGATATCGAAAGATTGTACAGATTCACCTTCCCAAGCTGAGCATAATAGCCGGATTCCTCAGGATTTTCAAAGCCGATCTGTTCTCCCTTCTTATTTTTTTCGATAATCTCCTCTAGAGGTATAGGCTTGGAGTAATAATATCCCTGCAACATCGTGCATCCGATATTCTTAAGAAAATCTGCCTGCTCCTTTGTTTCAACTCCCTCGGCTACAGTATCAAGTCCCAAGGACATAGCCATCCTGACAATTTCAGTAAGGACTATTTTAGTTTTTTCACTTTCCTCAAGTTGTCTCACAAAAAGCATATCTATCTTTATAAGATCGAAAGGCACTTTCTGAAGTATCATTGGTGAAGAATAACCGCTTCCGTAATCGTCCATCCAAACAGAGAACCCCAATTCCTTAAAGCGATTTATCTCCCTCGTCATATAATCCACATCATCAGCTACTGTGCTCTCCGTTATCTCTATTACAAGCTTATCTCTGGCAATTCCTGACTGATCTACTCTCTTTTTTACTTCTTCAACAATATCACAGGTATAAAAATCAGATCTGGATAAGTTGACTGACACAGGCACAACGTATAGACCGCTATCAGCCTGATCTCTCATTTTCTTAAGAACAGACTCCAATACAAAAAGATCCAGCTTATAAATTGTATTTGACTCCTCAAGAGTGGGAATAAAAGCAGCCGGATTAAGAAAACCACTCTTTGGATCCTCCCATCTTGCAAGAGCCTCTTCATGGCAAACTCTACCATTTGCCGTTCTGACTATAGCCTGATAATATACCCTGATCCAGTTTTCACTTATGGCTCTATCGATGTTTTCTGCAATATACTGCCTTTGTTCAATGGCATTCATCATCTTTTGCTCAAACAGATACATCTTTGAAGCATAGTTTTTCTTTCCGGAATCACAGGCAATCTTCGCCCTGTCACATGCTCCGCTTATGCTAATATTGGAATCCTCATAGATATACATTCCTATTCGAAGCGGAATCCTCTTTTCCATTTCAATTTTGGAATTACTCTCAATTATCTGTTCTACGCCTTTATGTGCCTTATCCTCATCTGTAAAAATACAGAAATGATCTGCGCTGAACCTGCTACAGTTTTCATGGCTAAATATATTGATTATCTCATCAGAAAGGGATTTAAGAAGTTTATCCCCCTCCTCCAAACCATATCTCTGATTGTATACTTTCATTCCGTCAAAATCCATATACAGGATAACCGGAGTTTTACCGGCATTTCGAATCTGGGCGCATCCCGCATCAGCTAATTCAAAAAAATAGGTCATGGAAGGAAGACCTGTCAGATAGTCATGCTTCATCTTAGAGTTAAGACTGTTTGCAGCCAGTTTACTCTTAAATATATTCAACAAGTCATCTTTTTCATCTCCGTTAAAAGCTCCACAATCTGTGTACCACACAAAAGCGAGCCTGATACCGTCTTCTTTGTAAATATGCTTCCCATTAGCATGGATTATTCTATATTCTCCATCTTTTTTTGTCCTGTAAACCACATCATAGTCTCCGCCCTCTGTTGCAAAACGATATGCTGCATCGCCTATGACAGACAAGTCATCCGGATGGGTATCTCTATACATATTGTTATCCATGAGATCATATATTTCTCTTTTACCCATGCCCTTATATCCAAACAGCTCAAAAAAGCCTTCGGAAAGGACTATTGTAACCACTCTCTTATCAATAAACTGATATACCGCAAAGGGAATAGCACTGCTCTCCAAAAGCTTCTGTTCTTCATCGCTATATCTGTACTTATCCAAAAGAAGCACCTCCTGCATAAGACAAAATGAAACAACCAATCATACTTCATTTTATCATGCAAAAGGTGCTACTTATCATCATTACAGTTTTTTTAGAAATAATTAACAAATGTTTTAATTTTACTTATTACTGTCTACGTCTATGACTTCCTGCTTGTTTTCCGGTGTAACGTCCTTACTCTCCACATCCACAACAATCTGACCATTAACCTTCTCAACCTTGTTCATTCTGGATATGATCCAAAGATTTGAAACGCCATTGTACACAAGAGCTGCGCCTATAATGCGAACAAGATAAGCTGCAGCAAGGAAGGGCTTAAAAACAAGGAAAGCTCCTGCTGCTATGGTACCGATGGCGAGTATAAGAGCTATCCACCAGTTGCCATACTTATTCTTCCCAAGGCTTATGGTCTGTCCAAGATTTGTAAGACCACTGAAAAGAATGATCACACCTGCAATCACAGGAATGATTGATACGAAAAAGTGTGGATTAATGAGAATCCATGCACCTATTACGCTGATAATAAGTCCCACTGTAAGAGAGCTGTTCTTCTCAAGAACGTTCTGCTTCTTTGACAGGATTCCGGAAAGAACTGCCACAGCTCCTGCAAATAATACAAGTCCGCCGATGAACTTCGTCAGAAGTTCCAGTGTGACTCCCGGCATAAAAATAAGCACAAGTCCAAGTACTACCAAAATGATAGCATCTACTAAAAAGTTCGTTTTAAGCTTAAAGAAAAAGTTCATACCTGCTTTCCTCCATTTTTGTAACGCCCCAATTATTCTTCTGAATCCGGTCTGCACTCCTCTAAGATCTGATCCATCAAAGCATAGATTTCTTCTCTTCCTGCCTTGCTCTGAGCTGAGAAAGGAAGAACCAAGCCATCCTCAGGCATACCCAGAGTATCCTTGATCATCTTGATATGCTTTTCATGCTGACTGGGCTTAATCTTATCTGACTTAGTCGCAATGATTATGGGCTCTGCGCCGTTTGCCACAATCCACTCATACATCATCTTGTCATTTGAAGAGGGCTCGTGACGGATATCAATAAGCAAAAATACCTGCTTAAGCATACGGGATTTGTTTAGATAATTCTCTATCATCTTTCCCCACTGCTTCTTAACTGATTCAGGCACCTTAGCAAAGCCGTAGCCCGGCAGATCTACAAGATAAAACTCGTTGTTTATATTGTAATAGTTAATGGTCTGAGTTTTTCCGGGTTCCTGACTTACTCTGGCATAATGCTTTCTGTTCATAAGCCCGTTTATAAGTGAGGATTTACCTACATTACTCTTTCCGGCAAAAGCAAACTCCGGCTTATCGTTCTGTGGAAGCTTGCTTGTTATTCCTATTACTGTTTCCAGGTTTACGTTCTTAATTACCATCTTATAACCTTTCTGATAACTGCTAATACTTTTCTCTAGCTCCGGGAAATCCGGAAACCCTCATGAGATAATAATAGGCAGAAATGCACTGCATCTCTGCCTATGTGTTAGCTGTATTGCAGCTTTAATTCCTTATTACTTTGCAGGCTTAAGTCTCTTAGCTTCATCCTTATATACGATAAGGGGCTGAGACTCACCGGTTACTGATTCCTCAGTAACAACACATTCTGTAATGGATTCATCAGAAGGAATCTCATACATAACATCCATCATAGCTTTCTCCATAATGGATCTTAAGCCTCTTGCACCGGTCTTACGCTCGTGAGCCATCTCAGCAATCTTGGAAATAGCATCTTCCTCGAATGAAAGACTTACATTATCAAAATCAAAGAGCTTCTGATACTGCTTTACAAGCGCGTTCTTAGGCTCAGTAAGGATTCTTACAAGAGCTTCCTTGCCAAGTCCCTCAAGTGTTACACAAATCGGCACACGACCTACAAACTCAGGTATAAGACCGAACTTAGTAAGATCCTGAGGTGTTACTTCCTTAAGAACTTCACCGATTTCTCTCTCACTCTTATCAGCTATCTCTGCATTAAATCCGATAGAATTGCGGTCAAGACGAGCCTCTACGATCTTATCAAGGCCATCAAATGCACCACCACAGATAAACAGAATGTTTGAAGTATCAATCTGAATAAGTTCCTGGTGAGGATGCTTTCTTCCACCCTGAGGAGGAACACTAGCAGTTGTACCCTCTATGATCTTAAGAAGTGCCTGCTGAACGCCTTCACCTGATACATCTCGGGTGATTGATACGTTCTCACTCTTCTTAGTTATCTTATCAATCTCATCGATATAAACGATTCCATACTCAGCTCTCTCGACATCATAATCAGCTGCCTGAATAAGCTTAAGCAGAATGTTCTCAACGTCTTCACCTACATATCCGGCTTCGGTAAGTGTTGTAGCATCAGCAATTGCAAAAGGAACATTGATGATCTTCGCAAGAGTCTGTGCAAGATATGTCTTACCTGAACCAGTAGGTCCAACCATTATGATATTACTCTTCTGCAGCTCTACCTCATCCTCAACATTGTGAGCTTTGGGTGCCATTACCCTCTTGTAATGGTTATAAACTGCTACAGATAAAACTTTTTTTGCCTCATCCTGTCCGATTACATAATCATCAAGGAAGTTCTTGATCTCAACAGGCTTTAAAAGATTGATATCTTTGTCGTTATGGCTGACCGGCTCATCTTCAAATTCCTCTTCGATGATATCGGCACAGATATCTACGCACTCGTCGCAGATATATACACCTGCAGGTCCTGCAATCAACTTCTTTACCTGATTCTGAGTCTTATTGCAAAAAGAGCAGCGGATTTCTCCGGAGTTTTTTCCTGCCATTTATTACTATCCTCTTAATTTCTACAATAGAGCATGATTGTCATACTCATCCACGTTACATATTATTTCTTATCTACGTCATCCTTAGGTCTGGATTCAACGATAGAATCGATAAGGCCATACTCAAGAGCTTCCTTAGCTGAGAGCCAGTTATCACGCTCTGTATCAGCAGCAATCTGCTCGTAGGGCTTACCTGTGTTTTCTGCCAGTAATGTATTCAATTTTTCCTTAGTACGGATGATATGCTTTGCAGCAATCTCAATCTCGGTAGCCTGACCCTGAGCACCGCCAAGAGGCTGATGAATCATGATCTCTGCATTAGGAAGAGCCATTCTCTTACCCTTTGCACCGCCCGCAAGAAGGAATGCACCCATACTTGCAGCCATACCGATACAAATTGTACTAACATCGCACTTAATGTAGTGCATTGTGTCATAAATCGCCATACCGGATGTGATTTCACCTCCGGGACTATTTATATACATATGGATATCTTTGCTGGGATCCTCAGCTTCAAGGAAAAGGAGCTGAGCAACAACTACGCTTGCAGATACTGAATTAACTTCTTCACCTAAGAATACAATTCTCTCTTTTAACAGTCTTGAATAAATATCGTATGAGCGCTCGCCACGGCTAGTCTGCTCAATGACATAAGGTATTAAACTCATATCTACATCCTCTCAATCTCTAGTTTTACTAGTCTATTATACCTATATCCTTTTGTTTACGCAACCTAACACAAATACCCCAGCGTTTCTTTATGAACACTGGGGTATCACATATTAACTACAAACTAAATTACTCTTCAGTCTTCTTTGCAGCTGTCTTACGTGTGCGCTTAGGCTTCTCTTCACCTTCAGCTGTCTCAGCCTTCTTTGTTGTCTTTCTTGTAGTTGTCTTCTTAGGCTTCTCTTCGTCCTTAGCTGCGTCTGCCTTCTTAGTTGTTGTCTTCTTTGCAGTTGTCTTTGTTGCAGTCTTCTTAGCTGTCTTCTTAGCAGCTACTTCCTTAACGTTCTCAACAAGGAAGTTAGCAGCCTTCTGAACTGCAAGGTCGTCCTTCATGGACTTAAGCTCACGGTCACCCATAAGCTCCTTAACCTTATCAAGCTCCATCTTGTACTGATCAGCCATCTTCTTGAGTTCTTCCTCAACCTCTGCATCAGAAACCTCAAGCTTCTCAGCTGCTGCAACAGCCTCAAGAACGAGTCTTGACTGGATTCTCTCGATAGCCTGGGGCTTAACCTGCTCCATAAGCTGCTCTACAGTGTTGCCTGTGTACTGCATGTACTGCTGCATGTTCATGCCCTGGTACTGAAGTCTCTGAGCAAAATCGTTAACGATCTGCTTCTGCTGAGTCTCGATCATCTTCTCAGGAAGTTCCATCTCAGAATCCTCGATAACAGCCTTAACTACAGCGTTCTCACGATCAGCCTTAGCCTGTGCTTCCTTACGCTCAGCAAGCTTCTTCTTAACATCTTCCTTGTACTCAGCAACTGTCTCGAACTCAGAAACATCACTTGCGAACTCGTCGTTAAGCTCAGGAAGCTCTCTTGTCTTGATAGCCTTTACTGTGCACTTGAAAGTAGCGTCCTTACCGGCAAGCTCCTCTGCCTGATATTCCTTAGGGAATGTTACGTTAACTTCGCCTTCCTTACCGATCTCAAATCCGATAAGCTGATCCTCGAATCCGGGGATGAAAGCACCTGAACCGATTGTAAGAGGATAATCTGTACCCTTACCGCCGTCGAATGCAACACCATCAACAAATCCCTCGAAATCAAGAGTAACGATATCGTCCTTCTGAACCTTACGGTCTGTAACTTCGATTGTTCTGGCGTTTCTGCTACGCTCCTGGTCGATCTCTGCGTTAATCTCGTCTTCTGTAACGTCGAGATCCATCTTCTCAGCCTCTACACCCTTGTACTTACCAAGCTTTACTTCAGGTTTAAGAGCAACTGTAGCTGTGAAGATGAATGACTTACCAGCCTCGATCTGTGTAACCTCGATCTCAGGGCTTGATACGATGTCCTCACCGCACTCCTCAGCAGCCTTGGGATATTCCTCATTGATAAGCTCGTTAGCAGCATCCTCAAAGAAGATCTCCTTACCATACATACGCTCTACCATGTTACGGGGAGCCTTACCCTTACGGAAGCCGGGGATCTGAATCTTGCCCTTCTGCTTGTTGTATACCTTATCAATAGCCTTGTCAAAATCCTTTGCAGAAACTTCGATTGTAAGCTTTGCTTCGTTCTTCTCAAGCTTTTCTACGTTTACGCTCATTACTCTAAAAATCCTCCTATTTCTATATAAAGAATAATATTTACACATTTACGTGCTATTTATCTATATAAAGCAACCTGTGCTAAATCTACCTTGGCACAGTTGCCTACAGATTATAGCACAGGTCGTCAATAATTTCTACACAATTTTTCCCCAGTATTTATCAGGGTTTTATCTTGAGTCCAGATCATATTTTATCCATTCCTGGATCAGCTCTCTCCTCCTCCTTCTGGAAACAGGAATAACATCTCCGGTGGATAAAATAGTCTTGGTATCTTTTATATCAGTAACGTATTTAAGATTTACCACGTAGCTCTTATGGCACATGAAAAATCCGTCATCTTTAAGCTCTTTTGCCTGATCGTTAAGTGACCCCCACCTATCGAATTTCCGCCCGTTACTGTATAGTTTCATAAATCCGCCGTAGCTTCTTATAAAAGAAACCTCCGAAGCCGGCAAAACAACATATTCTCCCTCATATACAGCCTGTATCCCGGTTGAACGCTTAAGAGAGAAAATCGCATCCCCAAGCGCGCTGTAAAATTCAGCCTCATCTATGGGTTTTGTAACATATCTGTATGCCCCTATCTGGAAAGCCTCCTTGAATCTCTCGGAGTTCCCCGTGAGCATCACTATCTTAGTCTTGTCCGGATTGTAATCTAAATTTCTTGCGGTTTCTATTCCGTCCATACCGGGCATCTCAATATCAAGAAACAAAATATCTGTTTTGTCCCCCGAGGATAATAGTTCTCTTGAGGATAAATAGGATTTTGTCTGTATCTGACACTGCTTTTCCAGACTGTACTTTTTCAGATGTCCCATTACCTCATCGTGAACCCAGGCTTCATCATCACATATAGCCACATTTATGCAAGCACTCATCCCTTTACCCCATCACAAATCTTTATATCTGACATGTCTGACACTGTACTTTTCATCCACATTTAAAAGGATACACAATTCTCCTTCCGATGAAAGGTCCTCCCCGTCCATAAATCTTCTGGTGTCTGTGATATTATCGTCTTTGTACAGACACTCCTGTGTGTCGTTACTATATTTAAAAAGTCCCTCTCTGCTATACAGATACAGATCATCGCCTGATTTGGATATGGATCTGTAATCCTCATTAAAAGTCTCTAGTTCCGCAACCTTGCTTATTTCCCCATCTTCTATTAATGAAAGGAAAGTTTTCTCGGCAGAATAGTCGTAGTACACAGTATATGCCTTTCCATTTTCACACATTACTGTTTCATAATATCCGTCTATTATAAATTTCTCAATCTTATCTTTGATTGAAAAATGCATCAGGACACTTCCGACGTTAACATAAAAGTTGTCACCCTCATCTGCTTCAAATATCAGCGGGATTTCCTCAGCCTTCTTAAACTCATCGCTTATATCAAGAGAGTATTTAAGCTGTCCGTCAGTGCCGATTCTGTCGATTCGCGTAGTATTAAAATCTATAAATGTGGCCTTTTCTCCCTCAAAGTCTTCCTCATGAAAAGTGGATAACAGCAGACTACACTCCCCTGATGAGTCTGCACTTATACGAAGCACCTTCATATTCTCCGGTATTTCATAGTGAAGCTTTTCCAGGACATTACTGTTTATGGGTGCCTTTGCAATATAGTAATCGCTCTCATCCTTACTGAAAGCGCACATATAAATATAGTCACTTCCCACTGAAAAACAGGATTTCCTGAAGTCATCATCTTCAAATGTCACATCCTTAATATCAACAGGATACGCATAACTATTCCCCTTAAAGCAAAAACACACAACTGCTATGACAACGGTAGCTGTCGCCACGCAAATCGCCAGCAACCCCTTAATTACTTCTTTGTTCTTATGCATTTTACATACCTTTCTCCGCCACATATATTGATACCCTGCTTTGAATGTTTTCTATAGTCTTATCAATATCCTGCTTATTATCAAAGTATTCGTTTGCTTCATCCAAAATCACAAAATAAAGATTCCAATCTATATTACATGAATATAATTTCCCACTCAGTAACTCTTCCGTCTCTAAAGCATCTTCTTCAGAAATATTGTAAATATCAATAATCTCATCGTCAGACAATTCAACAGTGTCTTTTACGCACAATCCCTTTTCTCCGTCTGAATCTGTTGCATATTCTTGAATTTGTGCATTCTGAATCAGATCGTTTACAACTTTCCTGTTAACTGAAAAGCCGTCCATTACTTTCTTTTGTACACTTTCGCTCAGAACAAACTTAATAAATTCAAACGCTCCATCTTTATTCTTCGAAGCTGAACTAATCCCTAAAACTGTAGCCCCTGTTTGTACCTTTGTTCCTTCATTATTATCAGATGGATAACCAATAAACAACAAATCATCCTTTCCAAAAAGTGTTCGAATTTTGGCCACCTCAAATTCACTACCGGTATTTACGTTATATAAAAGGACTTTATCTTCACCAAACTCCTTATAGGAGACTTTTTCTCCGGGGGAAGTAGGTAGTTCTTTACTGTACTCCAATAGTTTCCTGAAAGATTCACTATCAAAAAGGGATTTTCCATTTTCCCAGTCTATATATTGTTCCATGTTCGCAGTAAGTACTTCCGAAAAAACATCCATCCGGGAAGCATTAGGCCATAATGACATACCCTTCTTTTTAGAAATAGATTCCAGCATCTGATCCAGATTCCATGAATCCATACCATCCAGATTCTTTTTCTTTCCTACAAGGGTTTCTATAAAAAAAGATGTAGGGACGCAGTATAATTTCCCCTTATACGAAAACGCATCAAAAACATTTTCATAAAAGCCTTCATCGATACTTCCATATTCTTTTATAAAATAATCTCTAAGGTCTTCCGTATACTCACCACATATATCAGAAGTTGTGAAGGATTCCCCATAATCAATAATATCCGGTCCCTTTCCGGAAACTATTTCTCGTTGAAGCTTGGCAATCCCATCATCCAGCTGTACGGAAAGGTCTTCATCTGCTTCAGTTATATCCAACCGGTTATATTCAACCGTTTCAATATAATAATCCTTCTGTGTTTTATTAAACTCCAATATAAGTTCAGAAAGATTGTAATCTTCACCGACTACAGCCAGTTCCAGCCTGGTTCGACCTTGTGAATCCAGCATTTCCTCTTTTTTGTTTCCACATCCGCAAATTGCTGAAGTCAAAACTAAAATACTTACCCCAAAAAGACTAATATTTTTCTTTATTCTATTATTTCTAAACACCCTATACAAATTGTTAACCATACCAATCTCAAATGATACCAAAACTCTACATTATCTTCTGAGCAATATCGAGTACACTCACCCCATTTAGCCTCGACATTTCCCATAGAAAAAACTGATGAAGCAGTAATAACTGCTGCTCCTAACAATGCTATAAAACGACCTTTTTACATCTTAATCAACCTCCAATACTATTAGTTATTACCTATGATGATTCTCCAGAGATCTCCTAAATCAAATGAACTAGTAGAATACAAAGCTTTTTACCTCCATAATTATTCACACGTGTGTTGCTAATAAAATAATATTAAGTTGTTATCACATTCTCAATCATCATCTAATGAACGGTCAAATTATTGAACGAACGGTATGTAACCCTTTAACTTTTAATAATTGTCCACCCATATCATTTTGTTAATATGCCAGTTTGCGTTTCCTCTTCTCACAAATGGCAGTTTTATCATTAGTAACAGCATATCCGATTACTGCACCCAAGATATTCATTACTATGTCATCTATGTCAAAGCATCGACCACCACATAGTTGCAACATCTCTATAGTTGTCGATACTAATAACGCATATACAATGATTATAGTTAGATTCTTTTTTTTCTTATTGAAAACCTTAGGCACCAAAATTCCAAACGGTACAAATAATAAAACATTCATGGCCCCCTGCTTTATATTGATATTTATAAAAGGAATCAAATTTGGCATTACATATCCATCTCTAAATAATGAAGAAATGCTTATTTTCATTTCAAGCAAGCCTACAATATCTATTAGTGCGGATAAATATAGAATAAATGCTGCATTGATAAGCATTTTTTTCCTACAAATTCCTCTTTTTTTCAAAAAAATGTTTTCAAGAAGAAAAGTGATTAAAAATACTGGAACATATTTCAATATAATAAAGAACGCTCTAAGTAAATAAACAATTATTTCTGTCATAACCGTCAACCTCAGACTTCTCCCCTTCGATTTGATAATTTATATTCCTAAACATTATGCAAAGAATAATACCCAGATATAGATCATCATCTAACGAACGGTCAAATTATTGAACGAACGGTATGTTTTTATAAACAATCATTTCCCATCGCCGTATCTTAAGACGACTTCTGCTCTGAAGACCTCGCCGTCGGCTTCGAAGCTATAGTCTCCGCCGTATTTTTCGATGAGGTTAATCACGTTGGAGATTCCGTGGCCGTGCTCGTCGGAGTTTTTCTCGGAAACAGGGAGCTTTCCTTCACGGAGCTTCATCTTCTTGCAACAGGTGTTCTCAACTATGATAGCCGCAAAGATGTCGCCTCGCTTAACGTTTACTCTGATAAAAGGATCCTCATATTCATGGCGGTTTATCTCATCAACGGCATTGCTCAAGAGGTTAGACACTATAACGCACAGATCCCTGTCTTTTATGGACACATTCCCAAGGTAGCCCTTAACAGAAATCCTGCAGAGATCAGGATTTAAATAGTGATTTAGCATCACATCGACTATCTCATTTCCCACCTGATAGCGCTTTTCAGTGACACGAATCAGCTCATCGGATACTTCTGATAAAAAGCTCTCTGCCTTGTCATACTCCTTGCTGCTTAAATAGCTCTTTATTGCTGCAAGCTGGGCGGAGATATCATGCCTGAACTTCCTTGTCTTTTCTTCCCTCTTAAGGAGCTGCTCAAAATATTCTCTCTGTTTGTCATTAATCTGTTCCTGTATGTATCTTTCGCTTTGCTCTCTCTGGTACTTGGAAAAATAATTGGCAAGTTCATAAACAATAAACGCAAGAACTATTCCGCCCACACACCAAAAGCTCTTTCCTATTCTTTTTACCTTTAGACTGGAAACCATGTTCAACGAGAATGAAGCAAATGACACTCCCAAGACCAGAAGTACCTCCGTTATAAAAATCAGAAGTACAAGTTTCCCCGATCTGGGAATCTCTATTTTCTCTCTTTTTCTATTAATAAATCCAATAAGGCATAGAACAATTACTATGCTAATAGAAATTGTAATTGACTTCCACTGTGGTGCCATGGAATATCTTCTCTCCATAAAATCATATAGGTTTTCGAAGGACACCTCGACAAAAGCCTCCAGAGGAAAGATTAGCGCAAAATGCTTCAGGCTATCCAAAGGCTTCATTTCATTTATCCCATGCAATGCCAGCAAAATACATAGCCACCTCAAAGGAATAACCACTTGCCATATACCTGTAACATTTAACGTAGCTACAAAAAAAACAGACATAAATAAATAACAAAAACAAGCCTTCTTAGATTTCCTAAGGCTTGTTTTAAACAATACATTATAAAAAGACTGCGTCTCTGCTACAGAACATAGAAACTCAATTAGACTTATCCCCAAACTATTCACGCCTTCTTCTCCCATATGATCTGATAAATAAAAATCTCAGGTCATAATAAATCAAAGCTCTTCAAGACTCATATGAGCGTTACTGTATCTGACATCCCCCGTCACATCTTCCAAAAACCACTCTGCAGGCCTGTATCCTGCAGCAGATTCCTCATCCGGAAACTCCACCTCTGCAAGGATCCTTCCATCAAATGGAGCCTCAAAAACATCCAGCTCTATTTTCATTCCGGAAAGTTTTTCCTTGAGTCCGTGGTGGTTATCCACAAAATCGCCGCTAAAAGCATCTTCGTTAAGTGGAATAATATATCTTTTCTTCCTTATCACATTGCCGTCGGCTTTTTCTGCAAGGTGCTCATAGGACTTCTTATCAAGAGGCATATTGTACTCAGTTTTGCCAATGCCACCCTCTGCATCTGCTGCCGCACTCGTTCCTGCTCCTTCAGAGGCGTTTTCCCTGCAAAACTCTTTTCCTGCCTTGTAGGTCATATAATACCTGTCGTCCTCTCGGCGCACCCTGACTGCAGGAATTACGCTGAGATACCCCTGCTCTATTATGTGAAAAGGATACTTATCCACATTTTGGGGCAAATCCTTCACAGTAAACTTTCTTTCAATTTCAAATCCCATGCCGTACCTCTCATTCAGGAAAAATCTTAGACAATCCTCGCGGAGCGTTTTTATATCATAGGAAAGAAATTTCCTATGATACAAAAATATGCCTCTTTCCCAATACGGAAAAGAAGGCATATCTGCTTGCATTACTTATACTTTCCAGTTGGCTGTGCTCATGCAACTTACTGTCTGTATACTATCTTGTTTCCAAGCTCTGTGGCAGCTTCTTTTCCGCAGAATCTCTCGACAATCGCAAGTCCGAAAGGAATTGCTGTGCCCATTCCTCTGCTTGTAAGGATATGTCCGTCAACTGTTGTCTCGCTCATCTGAACATCGGCGCCCTTGAGTTCTCCTTCGAGTCCCGGGAATACACATGCCTTTTTACCCTGCAAAATACCGGCCCTTCCAAATACTCCGGGAGCTGCACAGATAGCACTTATATACTTACCAGCAGCATTAAAAGCTCTCACCTGCTCCATCAAAGGTTCTGTGCTCTCGAGATTGGTAGTTCCCGGCATTCCTCCGGGAAGAACCAGCATATCCACCTTGTCAAACTCAACCTCAGATATAAGCTTGTCAGCCTTAACTTCTATTCCATGGGAGCCTGTTACGGTATCCTTCCTGTTAACCGCTACCATATCGATATTAAGTCCTGCTCTTCTGCAGAGATCAACTACAGTAAGAGCCTCAATCTCTTCAAATCCATCCGCCAAAAAAAGTGCAATATTCGCCATACCTTCCTCCTTCGCTTGAAGCCTTATTCTCCAAGTCTTATTTCTCTGCTGTCATAATAACCGGCCCTTTCGTTTAAAACTTCCTCAAGGCCATGTTCTTTTAACTGATCATATGCATATACCCACTCATTATCAAAATCAACAGTGGGACAGCCTATAAGGTTATATACAGACTGCACGATCAGATGCTCCAGATCTTCCTGATACAATGCCTCTGACTCAAGCACAGTACTGGTAGCAGGATAAACAAACTGATTTGTTACACATATATCATAGAAATTATCAAACCAGGCCTTATCCTCAAAAGTCCAGGCACTTGTCAGTGTTGAAACCTGTTTTTCCTTTTCATCTACAAAATGGAAATGCCCGTTTACTATGCAATAATCATCCGGATTAAGTGGATATCCCTTCGCCTTAAGTTCATTCTCTGAAAGAGCCATAGGCGCACCCTGATCTGTGTCCTCATGATCCGGGGTAAAATTAACAACCTCAGCAATCTCAGGATCCGCAAGCCAGTTAAGATATTTCATTATAGAAGGAAGCTTCTCCTTGCTATAAGCAGGAACCATTATATACATGCCGTACAAGGGCTCTGTTATATTCCTGTATTCGCCTGTTTCTGTTTCAAAACACTGCAGGGGAACAAGCTCAGCAGTTGGAACATTCTCCTTAAGCTCAGCTATATAGCTAAAGGGATTAGTGCAATCATCTATAAAAAATCCGGCATTTCCGTTTACAATATCTTTCTTAAATTTGCTGTTATCAACATCCGCCACGAAATCAAGTGAGATGATTCCATCGTTATAGAGCTCATTCATCTTCCTTACGCCGTCTATGGCACCTTTTGCAAGGAACATGAACTTCTCGGAATAAATATATGAATCCCTCTCAGAAAGCTTCGGAACATAAGAGCATATCATGTTCTGGTAAAATCTCTCCGAATAAACATTGCCGCCCATGGCCCAGGGCACAACCTTATCCACATTTCCGGGATTCTTTTCCTTTACAGCATATAGATACTCAAATAATTCTTCCTTGGTTTTCGGAATATCAATTCCAAGGGCTTCGCACCAGTCTTTTCTGATATAAGCAAGGTGCCTTGGAGACTGAAAACCTCTCCTTTTCATAACAGCAACACGCTTATCGTTGTACATTCCCATGTACTGTATTTCGCCGATATTCGCCTTGATATTGTTTCCATAGGTCTCGTAGGCCTCATCTATCTCAGCTACTCTTCCGCGCTTTGTAAGGGATCCAAACACTCCTGATGAATAGGTAAAAATTATGTCCGGAGCAGTTCCCTTTTCTACCATCTTCTCAAGCTCAGCATCAGATGTCTCACGTGGAATCGATACAAAAGACACAGCTATGCCAAGCTCTTCCTTGACCTGCGCTTTGATCCAGTTCGCAAGGGTATTATCATCTGCAGTCTTACCTTCCGGGAAAGTTCCTCTGTCCCAGACCATACAGGTAATAGCATTCACGTCTCCGTCGTACATGCCTGCATAATAATCATCATTATTTGCACAGGCAGTGCATCCCATAACCAAAGAAATGACTGCCAGATTAAAAATGATTCTTTTCCCGATTTTGCGTATCATTGATTAATCCTCATAGCGCTTAATAGTTGATTCCCCAATACTAAGCTCCCCCGGAAAAACGATATGCCTGTGGCTGCTTCTCGACTCAATGATGTCAAACAAAAGCTTAACGGTTTCCCTTGATATCTGATCCAGCGGCTGCTTTATGGTTGTCAGCCTCGGATTGTAATATCTTCCTATCTCCATGCCATCGAACCCGCACACGCTGATATCCTCAGGAATCCTAAGACCCGCATCGGATATGGCACGCATAGCTCCTACAGCTAATAGATCTGTTACACAAAATACTGCCGTAACCTTATGACCGGAGGACAAAATCCTCTGGGTCGTCCTGTAGCCATTTGCAATAGAGAAATGCTCCATGTTCTGATCAACGTAAAAGATCATATCTTCCCTGACGGGCATATCCCTCTCTATAAAGGCATCCTTGTAGCCCTCAAGCCGCAAATGTCCTACAGATCTTCGGCCCATGGCCTCGGTTATAATGGCGATATCCTTATGCCCTAAATTCATAAGGTACTGAGTAATGTGCTTTGCTTCAAGCCTGTCATCGACGGAGACTGTTGAAAAGTCCGCCATGTCTTTTTCATCAATTACAGATGATCCTATAGTTGAAAAAACCACCGGAACCTTAAGCTGTCTTAGCTTGTCTGCAGACTGCTCCGCACCGCCGCCAAGAAAAATAATTCCTCTTAACCTTTTTTCATTTTCAAGTTCCAGTGCAACATCTGCCTCATCATCATCTGCTGAAGCATGTCTTAAAATAAGCGCGTACTTTTGTCTGTCTATTTCTTTTTCGATAATATCTATTACCGGTGAAAAGAAGGGATTGGTTATTCCCTTGATCAGCACGCCGATGCACTTTGCATCTGTTCTTTTTAAATTTCTTGCACTGTCATTTGGCACGTATCCTGTTTCCTTTATAACTTTCAGGATACGCTCCCTGGTCTTTTGGCCAACGTCAGGGTGCCCGTTTAACACTCTGGACACCGTACTGACTGCCACACCGCTCATTTTAGCTATATCTACAATAGTTATTTTAGACATTCATTTTTTCTTCCATATGTCTTTGCCAGATCAAGCATGCGCTCTGCGAGTTCATCTGTACATGCATCGCTCTTCATCCTCCAAACCCAGTTACCGCCAAGGGTTGAAGGAGTGTTGATTCTTGCTTCTTTTCCAAGCTCCAGATAATCCTGCATAGGAATGATTGCTGTATCTGAAACGCTTGCGAATGTAGCTCTGATGAATTCCCAGGTTACATTCTTATTACTTCTAAGACCCAGATACTTCTTAGCGAAGTTTCTGTCTGCTCTCGGAATAGTCTTGTACCATGAAAGTGTTGTGTCATTATCATGGGTTCCTGTGTAAACAATACTGTTCTTTACATAGTTGTGAGGAAGGTAGTCACTTTCCTCTCTTGCATCAAAGGCAAACTGTAAGATCTTCATTCCGGGGAAGCCTGTCTTCTTCACAAGTGCAATAACTGAAGGTGTGAGATATCCGAGGTCTTCCGCGATAACTCTGATCTTACCGAATTCCTTCTTCATGACATCAAAGAGGTCATATCCGGGTCCCTTCTTCCATGAGCCGTTCTCTGCTGTAGGATCGCCGAAAGGAATTGCATAGTACTCATCAAAGCCTCTGAAATGATCGATTCTAACCACGTCATAAAGCTTGTAGCACTGACGGATTCTGTTCATCCACCACTTAAAGCCGGTCTTTTTGTGATACTCCCACTTATACAGAGGATTACCCCAAAGCTGTCCTGTTTTGCTGAAAGCATCCGGAGGACATCCTGCTACTGCTGTTGGCAGATTCTTTTTATCCAGCTGGAAAAGTTCGGGATTTGCCCATGTATCAGCTGAATCAAACGCAACATAGATCGGGATATCGCCGATTATGTCTATTCCCTTTTTATTTGCATAGGCTTTAAGTTCAAACCACTGCTCCATGAAAAGATACTGAATAAACTCGTAGAATCTGCTTGAATCAGCATATTTCTCGCGAGCTTCCTTAAGGGCATCCTTTTTGCGAAGTCGAATCTCTTCAGGCCACTCTATCCAGCTAAGTCCGTCATATCTTTTCTTAAGAGCTGTATACAAAGCATAATCTTCAAGCCACCATGCATTTTCTTTTACGAATGCATCGAAGGCCTTTTTAAGCTCAGCGCTTGGCTTTTTTTTGTTTTCATCTGATAATCCGGAATTTACGTAAGCCTTGTGAAGGACATCAAATCTTGCCTTGAAGAGTCTTGCATAGTCAACCTTCTCGGGATCAGCGCCGAAATTAACCTTATCTACCTCAGCTCTGTCAAGAAGTCCCTTGTCTATAAGCTTTTCAAGGTCTACAAAATATGGATTTCCTGCGTAAGTTGAGAAGGACTGATAAGGTGAATCTCCATAACTTGTTGGTCCAAGAGGCAGAATCTGCCAGTAGCTCTGTCCTGATTTTTCCAAAAAGTCCACGAAATCATAGGCTTCCTTAGAAAAACATCCGATTCCATACTTTGACGGCAGACTAAATACCGGCATAAGTACGCCACATTTTCTGTTGTTTTTTACTTTCTTTGCCATTTACTTATCATCCTTTTCATAACTAAAAATTTTTATAAACCGTTTGGACGAATCCCCCAAATAAGGTTACGCCACTGATCCATCTGTTCTGTGGTCATGAAACCGTTTGAAGTTCCCATATATCCAATCTTGTAAGAGGAGAACAAAAGCGCATTCTTAATAGCATTAACAGAATCGCCGGTCTCCTGATAATAGTGAAGGAAGCATGCGAACAAAGCGTTACCTGCTCCGACTGTATTCACTATTTCGTTGGTCTTTACTGTATTGTAATGTGCAATGAGGTCTCTGTTTTTATCAAACAGAATAACGCCTTCTGCACCCTGACCCATAATTACTATATCCGTTCCATAGGTCTTACTCATACCCTTAATAAAATCATATGGATCCTCATCCAGAGTATCATCAGAGAAATACAGGATAGAAGCCACTTCAAGGAAATCCTTGTTGTATTTTTCCTTCTCTCTGTTGAAGTTACGGATATTTACTGCGATTTTCTTTTTATACTCGGCTGCTGCCTTTGCAAAAGGTCTGCAGAAATTAGCATTTGCAAGCACAACCATGTCTGCCCATCCACCAAGTGGCGGGAACATGGACATATCATAAACCTTATCTCTAAGATCTTTGATATCCTCGAAAATCTGTCTTCTGCGATCCTTGTCATAAAGGATTACGCAAGTCGGAGTTTCTTCCATCTGCTGAACTACATACTTGGTAGAGAGTTCTATATTACTGCCCACCGGATTGAGGTCACTTGCTGATCTGTCGCGTCCGATGATAGACATGAACTCCACTTCATCTCCAAGCCATCTAAGGGCTAATGACTCGTTATAAGCATCTCCACCAAGACCGGTGTAAATTGAGTTAACTTCCGTTGTCAAAGGTGCGTATGTTATCGGCACTTTATCCACTCTGACAATGGTTTCTACCTGTGTTATACCTGCTACAACGAATTTTCCCATGCTCTTTCTCCTTTACTCAAAACAAGTTAATGGAATCTATGAAAAAATATGATTTGTACAGTAAATTTAGGCCTGAAAAAACTAGTTAATTATATGAAAGCTTCCTCATCATATCCATATACCTTAGGCTCTCTTCCAAATACACTTCCGGCTGGAATACTCCCTCCTGGAACATCTTTTCCAAAATACCTCTTCTTGTCATATCCACCACATTGCTGACAAGTTCGTAGTTCGCACCATCCTTAAACCTTGTTATGTCACCCCTTGCCAAAACTCCGTCCATGATGCGCTCATAGCTTTGTCTTGTCTGAAGGATAGCTGAAGCAGCCTCCGGCACATTCTCAACCTCTGCCCTATACATAAAGAGCTGAATGTAAGGATACTGCTGCATACACAAGGATATGGTCTTTTCAATCTGTTCTCTTATGGTGAAAAAATCCGTGACGTCCTTAGATATCCCCGTTGTCATTTCCAATAGAATAACTCGGGTACTGTAGTCGTAGACAAACTGGTATAATCCCAGTTTCGTATCAAAATAATGGAAAATCAGTCCCTTGCTAATTCCGGCCATCTTAACGATATCATCTGTACTGGCATGCATGTATCCCCCAAGTGCAAATGCCTTGAGTGCAGCATTGATTATACGATCTTGTTTTTCTTTCTTGAGGTCAAAAAACTTCTCGTTCATTAAAAATCTATCTCCTATGATTGACCGGACTAGTCCATTTAAATATACCATTTGGGAGGGATTTTTTCAACGATTTGGCTTTAAGTGCTTTTCTTATCAGACTATTTGTATTAAAATGAGATTTGAACTTTGAAATTCTCTTGCGAGGAGGAAATTATGGCAAAACATTTTGGAAAAGTCATACTGTTTGCAGCCGCTGCAGGAGCTGCTGCTGCAGGAGTATACTACTATTTAACACAGAAGGATACTGAACTCGATGATGACTTCGATGAATTCGAAGATTACGATGATTTTGAAAATGACTCCGTAACAGAGACATCAGGTGCCTTTAAGAGACGCTATGTAAGCCTTGACAAGGACAACGCTGATGATCAGGAATCGTCTGAGCCATCTCCGGATAAGACCGAAGAATTCTTTGATGACGGCGAAGATGATGATGTAAGCGAACTAAAAAAAATGGACGGAGCAGTATAAGTAAAGTCCACAAGCTCCTATGATAGGCAAAGCGGAACAGGATGACCTGCTCCGCTCTTTTATTTAAATATTATCTTAAGTTGCATTAACCTTCTTTACTTCTTCGTTGATGAGTTCCTTAAGATCCTTAGCTTTTTCCTTGAGTCTGGAATTAGCTGTTCTGGAAGTAATGATAGAACCAACCATCTTAAGTGCTGTCTCATAATCCTTTGTCTCCAGTGCAAGAGCTGACATAAGATAATCAAGAGTCATCTCATCCATTCCGGCAATAGGCGGGGTCTCGCTCTGTCTAGCAATTACAAATCCATCAAGAGCTTTCTTCAAAAGCTCCATTTCCTGTTCATCATTGGATTTTTTCTTAGCCTCATAACCCTCAGCCTCAGGATCAAGTCTCTGAGTCTCACCTCTAAGCAGCCATGCCATCTTCAGGCACAGATATGCTTTCTCGGAATTCTTGGCTTTTTTCACCATAGCTGTAGCAATAGCAAGCTCATATCTGATGTGAGCTTCTTCATAGCTATAAGTAGTTCCGGAAAATTCCTGCTTTTTATAATTGGCGCTGATCTTGTTTCTGATCTCGTCGCACTGGAATTTTGTAAGGTTGCCGTAATATCTTGCCAAAGCAGAATATCCACAGTTAGGGCAGGTTATGATGTCATACTTAATCTGATCGATTTCATCATAATCAGGTCTAAGATCAACATCTACGCCCTTAGTCCTTACCTTTCCGGAGCGAACCGTCTTAGAATTGAAAGTACCGTCACAAATAGGGCATGTGTATTTTTTATCAAAAAGAAGCGTCTCCTCATTAAGCGGAACTACCTCTTTCTTAGCCTCTTCCTTCTTGGCGGTATTCTTTTTAGGATCATCATACAGCTCTTCTTCTTCAAGATCACCAAGTCCAAACTTTTTTAATCCGTCCAAAAATCCCATATGCTTACCCCTCGCTTGTCAGCAGACCGGAAACATTTTTACATGCATCCACAATTGTTAATTGTCACAATTCCAAACATATTTTATCATGTTTTGTATTTCTTCTCAAATTCCTCTGCGGGAATAGCTTCATCAAAAAGTATTCCCTGGGCAAGAGGAACTGAAAGTTTCTTTAAGATTTCAAGCTGCTTCTTTGTTTCCACACCCTCTGCGCACACATAAGAAGATAATGCGCCTGAAAGGTCTATAAGTGAAGTAATAAGAGAACTTGCGTAAGTCTCTTTTCCAAGAGCATGTGTTATTGACTCATGCACCTTAACTGCTGCGAATTTATATGCTCTAAGTCCACTTATGGAGCTATAGCCTGTTCCGAAGTCATCAAGCGAAAGCCTTACGCCCATCTCACTTATTTTCTTCATGGCGCCGCTGGTTCTTTCGGTATTGTTCATTGTAAGAGCTTCTCTCACATCAAGTATCATCTGCACAGGTTTTATGCCTGCTGTTTCAATGGCTTCCTTTAGCTTATCGGAAACGTTTGGCTCCATAAGCTGAACAACCGACATATTGACGTGAAGATTAATATCTCTTCCGAATTTCTTGCAAAGCTTTCCGCAGAATATTGCCGCCTCTTTAAAGACATGCTCTCCGATAGGATTAATAAGCCCCAGGTATTCAGCAAGCGATATAAACTCAGAGGGGCTGACATTTCCAAGGATTCTGCTCTTCCACCTGACAAGAGCTTCAACGGCCACAAGTTTTGGCGTTTTGCCTGAAATATCCATAATTGGCTGATAGTAAACCACAAATTCTTTGCAGCCCTCTTCAACCGACTTATACATAGCCTTTTCCATATCAAGCCTTCTGATAGTGGATGCATCTATGCTCTCGGAGTATTGTGAGATGCGGTTCTTTCCGGACTTCTTTGCCTCGTACATGGCAATATCGGATTTTCTTATAAGCTCTTCGACCGTATCTCCCGCCGTAGGAAACTCAACGGTTCCCATACTCATGGTACAGTAATACTCTCCATCCTTAAGATACCAGGGTGTTGCAAAAGCTCTCTTTATTCCCTCTAAAATACTATCCAGTTTGTGATAATTCTCAGGAGGAACAATTATTACAAATTCATCGCCGCCCATTCTGTAGCAGGAATCCTGAACTCCGTCTATGGATTTAATGGCAGTGGATATATCCTGCAAAAGCACATCGCCATATTGATGGCCAAGACCGTCATTGATCTTTTTAAAATCATCAAGATCAAGATACATTAACATTCCCTTGGAATTTGTATTCTTGGCTTTTTCAACATATGCGACCAGATCTCTCTCACAGCAAAGTCTGTTATATAATCCTGTCAGGAAGTCTGTATAAGCCTGCTGCTCTATTCGTTTCTGATAAATCTTCTTTTCAGTGATCTCATATAGTGCGCAAAGGGAAACCAGCCTTCCATCTACCCATTTGATTCTGGTGTAGTAAAGCTCATACCATCTGTCCTTTGCCTCATAATATATCTCGCAGTTTCCGCTGTGACTCCTTGGCGGAATATTAGCTTCAAACAGTTCTTTCAGAACATTTTTCTGAAGTTCCTTTGCAAAATGCTTCCTAAGGCTCCTGTTTGCAAAAAGCATCTCGTCTGTCTTCATGCAGCGAACATAGATGGAACTTCCCACATTATCAAGAACAGCCTCCAGAGAGTTAAAGGAGCTTGCAATGGAATTCCTCTGAATTCTCTTGGTGATAATGTTCTGCAAAATCTTGATGGAATCGTTGATGAATTTTATATCATTTACGACCCATTCTTTGTTTTCTCTTGTCTCTGCAAAGCAGGCATAGAAAGGAATCTGCTCGGCGATGACAATTGGAATAGATACTACTGCGTATATTCCAAGGTCTTCAAGTTCTTCTTTTTCACCTGCATTCATGGTGGTGCTGCCGGATACAGCAGTAAGCTGGGTTCTACCTAAAAACCAGCATTTATCCACATCCTTGGTGTCTTCATATATTTTATAGATGCCGTTTGCTGTCCATTCCACAACAATGTCCATCAGGTCATCTTCTGTATGCATACGACAGATAAAAGCATTGCTTATATCCACATATTCACATATCTTTCTCAGAATCTGCTCCATGACAGCTTCAATTTCATCATCGCTGTCAAGCATGGAGACAATTTCTGTCATTATCTCAGCTCTTCGGAAAGACAGTCTGAAATCCTCGGAGCGTTTAAAGTTTTCCGCAGTGGAGGCTGCTGCCTCATTCTGTGATCTGTAGGCCTTGGCAAGAGCAAGAGAAGTCATGCTTAAAAAGTCCAGAGAATGATAGAACTTTTTCTCTGTAGTTTGCAGCGAAAATCCCTCTACAGGAGCCTCATCGTATAGCTCAGGCTCGTACTCTGCATCTTTTAATACAGCACAAATAAGCCACACTAAAGTAACCTGACCATCAACCTTTGGAGCAACTGCAGCAACCTTAATATTGGGCACAAGTGTCCGCTCCACAGCCTGATCTTCAAGATCACTTTCTGTGACTCTCTGTAAAATGTTCCTGATGTGTACATCCGGAACAGCTTTTTTTATTGTAGCTATTTCTAAGGGATTCCCTGAGAAATCCAGGACTTTTTCAAAAGAGGCATCAAAACAGCACAAGTAGACCCCCGCCATGGCACAATAACTATCCTGCCATTTACGCAGTTCCTTGTCCCTGATTTTTATGGAATTTAAAGGACCTCTTACTCCTTCACTTTCCAAATCCCGCCTCCAAGAATATAGATATTATGATAACCCGGCACCACAAAAAGTGGCACCGGAAATATATTTTATTCGTCTACACTGTAGTTAGGAGCTTCCTTAGTGATATGAATATCATGAGGATGACTTTCCTTAAGTGCAGCACTTGTCATCTTAATGAATCTTCCGTTCTCGTTAAGAGCCTTGATTGTCTCACAGCCGCAATATCCCATACCAGCTCTGAGGCCACCGATAAGCTGGAATACAGTATCTTCTACTGTTCCCTTGTATGCTACACGTCCTTCAACACCCTCGGGTACAAGCTTCTTAGCACCTTCCTGGAAGTAACGATCCTTAGAACCGTTCTCCATAGCTGAGATAGAGCCCATTCCACGATATACCTTGTATTTTCTACCCTGGAAGAGTTCGAACTCGCCGGGAGCTTCGTCACAACCTGCGAACATTGAACCCATCATTACAAGGCTTCCGCCTGCAGCGATTGCCTTTGTGATATCTCCTGAATACTTGATACCACCATCAGCGATGATCGGGATGCCATACTCCTTAGCAACTGAGTAGCAGTCCATGATAGCTGTGATCTGAGGTACACCAATACCTGCAACTACACGAGTTGTGCAGATAGAACCGGGTCCGATACCAACTTTAACTGCATCAGCGCCTGACTCAATAAGAGCCTTTGTAGCAGCTGCTGTTGCAACATTACCTGCAACAACCTGAAGATCCGGATACTTCTCCTTGATCATTCTCAGGCACTTAAGAACGTTTTCTGAATGTCCGTGAGCTGAATCAAGAACAACACAGTCAACCTTAGCATCAACAAGAGCACCTACTCTGTCAAGAACATTGGCACTGATACCTACACCTGCGCCGCAGAGGAGTCTTCCCTGATCGTCCTTTGCTGAGAGAGGATACTTGATTGTCTTCTCAATATCTTTGATGGTAATAAGTCCTGCAAGATTATAATCATCATCAACAAGAGGAAGCTTTTCCTTCTTGGACTTAGCAAGGATCTGCTTAGCTTCATCAAGTGTGATGCCTGCCTTAGCAGTTACGAGATTCTCAGAAGTCATAACTTCTCTGATCTTCTGATCGAAATTCTGCTCAAACTTAAGATCACGGTTGGTAATGATACCAACAAGCTTTTTGCCTTCTGTAATAGGAACACCTGAAATACGGAACTTAGCCATAAGAGCGTCTGCATCGGCAAGTGTATGATCAGGAGAAAGTGAGAAAGGATCTGTTATAACGCCATTCTCTGATCTTTTTACCTTGTCTACTTCATCAGCCTGAGCCTCAATAGACATGTTTTTGTGAATGATACCGATACCACCCTGACGAGCCATGGCAATAGCCATGCGATGCTCGGTAACTGTATCCATACCGGCACTCATCATAGGTATATTAAGCTTAAGTTTCTTGGTAAGCTGTGTGCTTACGTCTATCATATTTGGTACAACCTGTGAATAAGCAGGTACCAAGAGCACGTCATCAAATGTAATTCCTTCGCCAATAATCTGTCCCATTATTTAAAATCTCCTATATTAATCAGTGAAAACCTTACGTGGTGCAACATTCTTTAAAGCATTAATGAAATCATCATTTAATTCAAAAATGACCTTTTCGCGACCATCGTAGTACATTGTGTAGGTAACGTCAGGCTGCTGTTCGATGCCTGATGAAAAATCAAGTTTTCTGTAGTTTGTCTTGTTACGATACTCGTCCAGATGATAAGACCTTGATGGCGCAATTGCTTCCATGCGCTCCGTCTCGAAAGTGGCCACCTTTTTTCTCCTGCTCTTATTCAGGATCTTGTCCACTGTGATCTCTCGCTCGCAGTACGAATACTCATATTCGATCGACGCATTAAGCGACACGAAATAAGCACCCACGGCAAAAGCGATAAATGCAATTACAAAAATGATGTTTCCCAACCCCAAAAGAAAAGAAAGTGCTGCCAGAAGGATAAGCAGATACTTAAGAAAAAGCATCAGCGGAGAAGCTTTCCTGGCAACCAAAAGCTCCACGTAACTATTGTCACTCATCATTTTTCCTTTTTCCTTCCTCGAATATTTGTCTGACGCGCTCGTAATATATATCCATCAGACCGTTAAAGGATATGATATATTATGAAATTTATTCTTGCAAGAACTATCATATCACATTTTTATGACTTCATTTTAACCATAAGGCAAAATTAACCATTTAGACATATTTTTATTATAAATTACTTTTTGTGATATAATCGATAAGTATTTTTGGAGGTAGTAAAAAATGAATATTAACGAAGAGAAGAGAAGCCAGTGGCAAGCCTTGAAGGGAATGGGATTTAAAGCCCATTGGGACTACTTCTGGGATTATTATAAAGTTCACGTATTAGTAGCTGTTATCGGCATCGCTTTTGTGGTAATGCTGATAAAAGATATCGCAAACAACCTACCCTTTGCGATAAATGCGATCTTCATAAACGCCAATTCTATGCAGACTACAGAAGCTCTGGAAGCTGAATTTGCTGAGCATGAAGGCATCGATACCAAGGAAGCCGATGTTTCAATCGATGTTACAACAACCCTTTCACTTACAGCCTACGACAGCATGAATGTCACTACAGGTCAGAAGATCTACGCCATGATTGCTGCAAACGACCTGGATCTCATGATGGCTGACTCAGAAGTATTTGAAAATTATGCTAAAAACGAGGTTTTTGAAGATCTTAGAAATTATCTTAGTGAAGATGAGCTTTCTTCCCTTGGGGATAAGGTTTTCTATGTGGATCAGGTTCAGATAGATAAGCTTCGAGAAGAAAAAGATTCCGCAACTCTCGACGATGTTGTTGCCGAAGAGACAGCACCTGCAGAATATGTATTTGAAAGAAAAGATCCTTCTGAAATGGAACAGCCGGTTCCTGTAGGAATCATCATGGAAGGAAACAAAACTCTTACAGATCTTGAATGCTACTATGGAACAACTCCGATTGCAGGAATCGTAACCGGAACCCAGAGAGGCGAAACCGCTGCAGACCTTATCAGATTTTTACTTAATAAATAATTAATACGAAAACCCTCATCCGTTTGATGTAATGTAATTCAAAATACGGATGAGGGTTATTTTTCATAACTGTGTTACTACGAAGATGTCGTAGATAGCTTTTATTGCCTTTTCGAAATCTCTGTTCTCAACACCGATGATGATGTTAAGCTCTGAAGATCCCTGATCGATCATTCGAACATTGACACTTACGTGAGCCAGCGCAGAGAAAATTCTTGCAGCCGTTCCTCGTGTTCTCTTCATGCCTCGACCAACAACAGCGATAAGTGCAAGATCTGATTCAATTTCAAGAAGGTCAGGCTTAGCAAGTCTATGAATTTCTGAAACTACTGCCTGCTCCTTGTCGATGAACTCGTCCTGAGCAACAAATACTGTCATGGTATCTATTCCTGAAGGAACGTGCTCGATTGAAATGTTCTGATCTTCAAATGCCTGAAGGACTCTTCTTACAAATCCAACCTCTGCATTCATCATATCCTTGGATACGTTCACGCAGCAGAAGCCCTTCCTTCCGGCAATGCCGGTGATAGTAAAGGTTGACTTCTTAGCTGTTGACTCAACGATCCATGTTCCCGGATCCTCGGGCTTATTGGTATTTCTGATATTAATCGGGATACCCTCTTTTCTTACAGGGAAGATTGCATCCTCGTGAAGAACAGAAGCGCCCATGTATGCAAGCTCGCGAAGCTCTGTATATGTAATTGTCTCGATGGGCTGAGGTCTGTCGATGATTCTGGGGTCAGCTACAAGGAATCCTGAAACATCTGTCCAGTTCTCATAGACATCAGCATGGATTGCTCTTGCTACGATTGAACCTGTTATATCGGAACCGCCCCTTGAGAAGGTCTTGATCTTGCCATCCTCGAAGGCTCCGTAGAAACCTGAAATAACTGCCTTTTCAACACTTCTAAGTTTCTTTGCGACCTTTCTGTTTGTGATCTCTGCATCAAAGCTTCCGTCATCATCAAACAGTATGATCTCTGCAGGATCGATGAATTCGAATCCAAGGTAGTTGGACATCACTATTCCGTTAAGGTACTCTCCTCTTGAAGCTGCATAGTCGCTACCTGCCTTTGCTTCAAAGTTGGATTTTATCTTTTCAAATTCTTCCTTAAGTGAAAGCTTAAGCTTAAGGCCTTTAATGATCTCATTGTATCTGGCTTCGATTGCTGCCAGTTCCTTACTAAAGTCCTTACCTTCTTCTGCAAGTTCATAGGTCTGATAAAGCATATCAGTAACCTTGGTATCCTTGCTGTTTCTCTTACCCGGAGCAGAAACCACTACGTATTTTCTCTCCTCGTCAGCTCTTATGATGTCTGCTACTTTTTGGAACTGTTTTGCGTCCGCAAGTGAGCTGCCGCCAAACTTAACTACCTTACTCATTTTCTCATAATCTCCTGCACTTATTATTGTTACTATTCATTTCTGAGTCTTGGCTCTGAATAGCACCTTTCATATTTTCAAAATCAAAGCATTCTGATATAGCCTTTTACGCCTGTAAGCTCTGAAAGCTTTGCTTCGAAGTCCTTCTCTGTGATCTCCTTAGTGATAAATGCAAACTCACCGGAAACCTTATCTGCCTTAACTTCCTTAAGACCGTCAAATAGTGCCTTTGCCTTGTCTGCATTTCCTGCATCTGTTCTTACAAAGAAACATCTTACATCATCATCCTTTGATGCAACTTCTGCGGGAACGTTTCTGAGGTTCCAGTCAATGTGTCTGCCCTTGTGCTTAACGATGTCGATAACATCTGCAACAACAGCTGATGCAGTAGCCTCTTTTCCTGCACCCTTTCCGTAATACATTACGTCGCCGAGCATGTTGCCGTGAACATCTATGGCATTGAATACACCGTTAACTGTAGCAAGTGAATTGTCAAAAGGAATAAGGAAAGGTGCCACCATTGCAAAGAACTTACCATTCTCTCTCTTGCAGCTTCCAAGAAGCTTGATAGCCATCTTAAGGGATTTTGCATACTCAAAATCCTCTCCTGTTATCTTGGTGATACCCTCTGTGTAGATATCCTCGTATTTTACGAACTGACCGCTCATTATTGAAGCAAGGATTGCTGTCTTTCTGCAGGCATCGTGGCCTTCGATATCAGCCTCAGGATTTCTCTCAGCATAGCCCTTATCCTGCGCAACCTTAAGCACAGAATCAAAATCAGCACCTTCCTGATCCATCTTTGTCAGTATATAGTTTGTTGTTCCATTGAGAATTCCGGTAATAGAGTCGACTTTCTCATGTCTTATAGAATCGTTCATTGAACGAAGAACAGGAATTCCGCCGCCTACGCTGGCTTCGAAAAGGTAGCTTGCGTTGTTCTTTTTTGCAAGCTCCACAAGCTCAGGGCCGTGAGCAGCTACAAGTTCCTTGTTAGATGTGCATACGCTTTTGCCCTTCATAAGAGCATTCTTTTCAAAAGTAAAAGCAGGTTCGATTCCTCCCATGGTTTCGCATATTACTTCCACCTCAGGATCGTTTAAGATTACATCAATATCATGTACAACCTGTGATTCATGCTTATCTCCCGGAAAATCACGTAAATCCAGGATATATTTGATCTCAACCTTGTCACCGGCACTGTCTGCGACCTGCGCACCGTTTTCATCCAAAACCTTGGCAACCCCGCTTCCAACTGTACCGTAGCCAAGCACTGCAATTTTAGTCATTTCATAATCCTCCTCGTTCCTGCTTTATATGTATATTCTTCGAATATTTTACGTTTTTAATCAGCTAACTCTACCAACAATCTGTACTTTATGTACTCCCTGGGTCTCCTCGAGTTTAGCTATCATTTCAGAAATATCTCCGGTGGTGGGCAAAACCTGTATAGCTACAGATAATGCAGCCACACCGTTATAGGGTATAGCCTGATGTATTGTGAGGATATTTGCTCCGCAATCTGCAATGATCTTAAGGACAACTGATAAAAGACCAAGCTCGTCATCCATCTGAAGATTCAGAGTCAGTGTTGTTCCCTGCAGACTGTCATGAAATTCATAAATATCATCCTTGTACTTATAAAAAGAACTTCGGCTGATTCCAAGCCTCTCTGAAGCCTCGTTTACAGTTTTGCACTTGCCTGAATCAACAAGTTTCTTAGCCTCTAAGACCTTCAGCAAAACTTCCGGAACTGCCTGCTTTTTAAGTACGTAGTATCCAGTTTCTTCGTTCATATCTTTCCTCTTGGGATTGTTTTTGTAGCACGGACATTTGTGCGCTCATGAGCGATATTCTATCACAACCAAGAGGTGTATGCAAGCAGCATCTATGAATTTTTATGCAAAAAATATTTTTCCTCGAAATATGAAAAAAGGAACATTTCTGTTCCTTTAGATGTCTCCTTCAAATACAGTTGTAGCAGGCCCCGTCATATATACTGTTCCCGCTTCTCTATCCCAGTGGCATTGTATATCTCCGCCTCTGACATGAACCGTAATATTATCTGAAGTATGATCATTTAAGACGCAGGCAACAACCGTTGCACAGCATCCCGTTCCACAAGCCAGGGTCTCGCCAGTTCCGCGCTCCCATACACGCATGTGAACATTTTCTCTGTCATCTATAGAAACAAACTCAGTATTTATACAATTAGGGAAAAAGGGATGATGCTCGAATCTTGGCCCTATTTTTTCAAGATCAAGTGTATCAAGGCTTTCTCCTCTGTTTAAGAAAACAACTGCGTGTGGATTTCCCATGGACACGCAGGTCATAGCATATTCTTTATCAAGGACAGTAATCGGATAGTTCACGACACTGTCCTTAAGCATGGCTTTTTCATCGGGCAGTGCCACAGGTATGCTGGCCGGATTAAGAATCGGCATACCCATGTTTACCCTGACACTGGTAACCATGTTATCCTCAGTTGTAAGATCAAGAAGTCTGACTCTTCCGCCGCTTATGATCTTAAGCTTCTTCTTATCTGTAAGACCTTTGTCGTACACAAACTTAGCAACGCATCTGATACCGTTTCCGCACATCTCGGAATAGGAACCGTCTGCGTTGTACATTTCCATCTCAAAATCAGCCATCTCACCATCCATGGTGTTAATAAAGATCACACCATCTCCACCGATGCCAAAATGTCTGTCACTAAGAAGCCTGATAAGATCTGGCTTTTCCTCATTACTTATATGTTCTTTGCTGCTATCTATATAGATGTAGTCGTTTCCACATCCATGCATCTTTGTAAAATGCATTTATATTCCTCCAAAAAATCCGCCGTTTGCGTAATCTTTTATCTTTACGATAAAAAGAATTATACATTCAGTTTTTTATAACTGTCAAAAAAAATGTTTGCCATAAGTAACTATTTATGCGTATTATGGAAAAGAATTTTTGTATAAATACACATTTGTCTAATAAAAATTGGGAGGAAGTCATGTTTGAACTTAATGAGAACTATTTAAAACTCCCCGGAAGCTACCTTTTTTCCACAATCGCTAAAAAGGTTTCCGCTTTCCAGGAAGCCAATCCGGATAAAAAAATAATTCGTCTTGGTATAGGCGATGTCACACAGCCCCTTTGCCCAGCAGTTATCTCTGCTCTTCACAAGGCCGTAGATGAGATGGCAGACGGTGCTACTTTCAAGGGCTACGCTCCCGACCTTGGTTATGAATTCCTTCGCCACGCAATGGCTGAGGATGATTTCAGAAGCCGCGGATGCGATATTGCAGATGATGAGATTTTTATCTCTGACGGTGCAAAGAGCGACTCCGCTAATATTCAGGAAATCTTTGGAGCAGACAGCAAGATTGCCGTTTGTGATCCTGTATATCCCGTATATGTGGATTCAAATGTAATGGCAGGAAGAACAGGCGAGTATGATACAAATACAGAGACCTGGAGCAATGTAATATACATGCCCTGTCTTGCAGAGAATAACTTCGCGCCGGAGCTTCCTAATGAAACTCCCGACCTTATCTACCTCTGCTTCCCCAACAATCCTACAGGAGCTACAATCACCAAGGCTCAGCTTCAGGAATGGGTTGATTACGCCAATAAAGTAGGTGCTGTGATCATCTATGATGCAGCCTACGAAGCATATATCTCAGAGGCAGACGTTCCTCATTCAATCTTTGAGTGCGAGGGTGCAAGAAGCTGCGCAATCGAGCTTAGATCCTTCTCAAAGAATGCAGGCTTTACAGGTCTTCGTCTTGGAGCAACAATCATTCCTCATGACTTAAAGAACAAGAACGGCGTAGAACTCCACAGTTTATGGGCTCGCCGCCACGGCACAAAATACAACGGTGCTCCCTACATCGTTCAGCGCGCAGGAGAAGCCTGCTACACAGCTGAAGGTAAGGCACAGCTTAAGGAACAGGTCTCCTACTACATGAAAAATGCATCCTACATCTACAATGGATTAAAGGACGCAGGATACACTGTTTCAGGCGGAGTTAACTCTCCTTACATCTGGCTTAGAACTCCCGGAGATATGACCAGCTGGGAATTCTTTGATCACCTTCTTGAAAAAGCAAATGTAGTAGGAACTCCCGGTTCAGGCTTTGGCCCCAGCGGAGAACACTACTTCAGACTTACAGCCTTCGGTACATATGAAAACACCGTTGAAGCTGTTGAGAGATTTAAGGCTCTGTAATTATATAGGCAAAAGAAAAACGCAAAGAGGCGTAAGATCATCCATTTACGGGTATTCTTACGCCTATATTTTTACATCCAGAGAATTGAACTTGCATCTGATGGCATACGAAGGTCTCCTCTTGGAGATACTGCAACCGATCCGACTTTTGGTCCGTCAGGAAGGCAGCTTCTCTTAAACTGCTGGGAGAAGAACCTCTTGCAGAAAACATCAAGCCATTTATCTATAGTCTTGTGATCATAGACAGAGATGTATGCAGGATCATAGGGATTTAAATCCTTTGCGTTCTTGCTCTGTCTCTTTTTTGTGCTGCCTTTTACATCGTCGCAGAAGGTCTTATATGCAATCCTTCTTATCTTCTCCTTGGAGAATCCGCATCTAAGAAGATAATACAGGAAGAAATCGTGAAGCTCATATGGGCCGACAATTGATTCTGTCTCCTGAGAGATCACTCCGTCTGTGGGAGGTAAAAGCTCAGGGCTTACGGGAGTATCAAGAACGTCAAGAAGTATATTCCTTACTTCTGCGCTGCTCTTTGAACCATTATCCTTTAAGGGATTTGATATAAATCCGATCCATACAGTATCGCCCTCGGTTTCCACAGCCTTGCCTGCCTTTTTTACGCCTTTTTTCGGAGCACCGGGTTCGCAGCATTCATCTGCATAATATCTTACGAGATGTCTTACAAGGGTTTTTGGAACGCCACAGTTTACGCCGTACATGGACATATGATCTCCGTTGTAAGTAGCCCATCCAAGAGCAAGCTCTGAGAGGTCGCCTGTTCCGATGACCATTCCGTTCATCTTATTTGCAATATCCATAAGGACCTGAGTGCGCTCACGGGCTTGTCCATTCTCGTAGGTCACGTCATGGGTTTTCATGCTCTGTCCGATATCTTTAAAATGCTGAGTCACAGCCTTCTTGATATCAACCTCTTTTAAGGTTGTGCCAAGGGATTTTGCAAGGTTACATGCATTCTGATATGTCCTGTCTGTTGTTCCAAAGCAGGGCATTGTAACAGCGATAATTCCACTTCTGTCAAGACCAAGCTTATCAAAGGCTCTTACTGTCACAAGAAAAGCCAGGGTTGAATCAAGGCCTCCTGAGACACCGATAACCGCAGTCTTACAGCCTGTGTGCTCAAGTCTCTTTTTAAGACCATTTGCCTGAATTGAGAGAATCTGCTCGCAGCGCCTTGTTCTCTCCATAGGATTTGCAGGAACGAAGGGCTTTTGAGGGAAGGTTCTATCCAGTCTAGTGACTTCCTTTTCAAAGCTTTCTGGATATTCCTCTTCAATGTCTTCAAAGAGGTTCTTATTTACTTCAAAGGTGTTCATTCTGCGGCGCTCGTGGCAAAGCCTTGATACATCGATATCCGCGTAGGTTATGCCGTTTTCAAATAGCTTCTGTTCAGAGAGGATGGTTCCATTTTCAGCTATTATGTTATGTCCTCCAAAAACCAGATCCTGTGTGGATTCTCCATCACCTGCAGATGCATAAACATAACCTGCAACCAGTCGTCCACTGGTGGATTTAACCAGTTCTTTTCTATAACTGTCTTTTCCAACAATATCGTTAGAAGCAGAGAGGTTAACAATAAGAGTTGCTCCTGCCAGGGCATAACTTGTGCTTGGGGGATTAGGCACCCACAGATCCTCGCAGATCTCGCAGGCAACCTTAAGGCCCTTTACAGAGCTTGTAAGATCCAGGATTACCTTTCCAAAGGTTACGCTCTCGCTATCTGTATCTCCATCCTCGTCAAAGTCATCGTCCTCATCGTAGTCTTCATCATCGTCATCGTAGAATCTGATGCCGTGAAGGTCGATATAGGCATCCTTTTCCACAGTATCTCCGCTTGCAAAATATCTCTTTTCATAGAACTCGCCGTAGTTTGGCAGATTGTACTTAGGTACTATGCCAAGTATTGAGCCCTTCTGAACTATAGCTGCGCAGTTATAGAGCTTTCCGTCATGTTCAAAGGGAAGTCCCACAAAAGAAATCAGGTCGTAGCTTCTGCTATGCTCTACAATTAGCTGCAATGCCTTTAACGCAGCATCTATCAGCGTGTCATGTAAAAACAGATCGTTACAGGTATATCCTGTAAGTACAAGTTCTGGAAATACCAGTATCTTAGCTCCTCTATCTGCTGCCTCATCCATCTGCGCCATAACCTGATTTGCATTATAAAATGGATCAGCTACTTTAATCTTTGGTGTTGCTGCCGCAACCTTGATAAATCCGTCCTTCATGTATTCCTCCTCTATAAACACCAGTTTATAGCTAATGTTCCAAAACTTTTTGTCAGTTTACTTCTTCCTTGCCGTGCTCTCTTGCAAGGATGTATATTCTCTCGCTGTCCTCTGCAGGTTCTCCGTGGGTATCCGCATCAATAGCTGTTATAAAAAGCATTCCCGCTTCTTCCACAAATTCCTTCATCTGCTCTAAGGTGTAGCCCCTCTGAAGGTGAGTTTCGATAGAGCGCTCAAAGAGGTCTTTACTGGAATCATCCTTACATTTTACAAAAATTGTAAGGTCATATTCATTGATATCCGTATCCACATCATAGAAATTTTCCCAGATAAAACTGCAATCATCGCGGTTTTCAGCTATTGTCACATCTCCTATGACGTCCTTGTATTTGTGCTTCGTATTAAAATCAAAAAGAAACAGTCCTCCGGGATACAGATAGTTATTAACCAGCGTAAATGCTTTCCTTATCTGCTCATCCTCAATTAGATAATTTATACTGTCGCAGACGCTGACTATGGTTCCCGCTGTGCAGAAGAGATCAAGCTCGCACATATCCTGCTCAAGGTACATGATATCAAGGCCTGACTCCTCCTTCTTTTTCCTTGCTATTCCAAGCATATCTCCGGAGTTATCTACGCCCACCATATCGTAGCCAAGACCAGCCATCTCCTCTGTAAAACTTCCAGTGCCGCAGCCAAGCTCAACCACAAGGTTTTTTTCCTGCAGCAGAGGATCCTTATCTTCAGATGAATCCTCCTTGTCGTAGGGCTTTGAAATACCGTAGTCTCCAATCAGCTGGGATATAAATTCTGCCCACTGTTTATATGGAGTCTCATCCATAAATTCATCATAAACTTTTGCAAAGTCTGTATACTGTTCCATACTTAAACTCGCTTTTGTCTCCTGTCTTATAATCTCTATATGGGCTTATTATACAACAAAATCAGCATGTGCACCTTGCAGAGCGTTTTTTATTTGATAGGATTTTCCTATCAAATAAAAATGAGGCACTACAAAATCTGTAATGCCTCATGTTCTATACATTTTTGAATCAAAGATTCAAAAATGCCGCAAACAAGCCATCCTAGAGCGACTACGTCGCGGGCTTGTTTGCCTCTAGTATCATGTTCTCACGAAACCCGCAGAAAATGCGGGTTTCTGCATGAACGTTCAAGAAGTCATACAACCATTAACCTATACCGGTTACCTGGCCTATCAGCCTTTGATTCCGGCGATTGCTCCAAATCCAAGGAAGCTTGCAAGACCGATGATCGTGCCTGCAAGGGCAATTCCGCCGATTACTGCAAGAACGCTCTTCTTAAAGTCCATATCAAGGATACTTGCAGCAAGTGTTCCTGTCCATGCGCCTGTTCCGGGAACAGGGATTCCAACGAACAGTAAAAGTGCAACATAGAGGCCGCGTCCAGCCTTCTCCTGAAGCTTCATGCCACCCTTTTCACCCTTCTCAAGACAGAACGTGAAGAACTTGCCGATAACAGGCTTATCCTTACCCCACTCAAGTACTTTTCTTGCGAAGAAAAAGATAAAAGGCATAGGAACCATATTACCTATTGCAATAACGATATATGCAAGAAGGAGATTGAACTCCGGATTGTTAGTATGTATATAATGAGCGATCGGAATAGCTCCTCTAAGTTCAACAAGGGGAACCATGCTCCACAAAAATACGACTATAAAATTTTTCAGCATAACTGTAACCTTTCAAAATATAAATCTGATAGAATTAACACTTCAGTGCACAATTCTATCAGATTTAAAGCTCTTAAACAACAAAACTTTTTTACTTCAGATATTCTCTGAGGAAACCGATCATTTTATCCATCTGCTCATCGGTTCCTATGGTAATCCTGAGGTAGTCTCCTATTCTGTCCTTATTCCAGTGTCTTACGAATATCTTCTGCTCCCTAAGGGCATTGAAGAGTTCCTCACCGGATACCTTTTCGTGCTTTGCAAAGAGGAAGTTCGTCTTGGAATCAGGGAAGCTAAATCCAAGTTCAGAGAGTTCCTTCTTTACGCGCTCTCTTGTATTAACAATTTTTGCGCAGGTCTCCTTGAAATACTTATCATCGCTGATTGCAGCGGCGCCCATCTCGATAGACGGAATATTCATGGTATATGAATTGAAGGAGAACTTTACATCCTTCATGTACTTAATGAGCTTTTTACAGCCAAAGGCAAAGCCTATACGCATTCCGGCCATAGCTCTTGATTTGGAAAAGGTCTGAACCACCAGCAGGTTGTCATACTTTTCAATAAGGGGAAGAGCGCTTTCTCCGCCAAAATCTATGTAAGCCTCATCCACAATGACGACGCTGTCCTTATTATGGGCAACAACCTCTTCAATCTTGGATACAGGCTCAAATATACCAACAGGAGCGTTGGGATTAGCTATTATGACGCCTCCGTTTGGTGTATTTTCAGAATAGAACTTCTCAAGGGGAATCATAAAGTCATCATCCAATGGAATAGTCTTATAAGGGACCCTGTAAAGCTCAGCCCATACATCATAGAAGGAATAGGTTATATCAGGGAAAATAACAGGCTTATCGGAACCAAAGAAGGTAAGATATGCCATTGAAAGGACATCATCTGAGCCAACTCCGACAAATATCTGGTCCTCAGGAACTTTGTAGTAACAAGAGATAGCTTCTACAAGCTTTGAAGCCTCAGGGTCTGAGTAGAGTCTCATGTCCTCATAATTCATGTTATCAAGAATCTTTTTCACTGCAGGAGCAGGGGGATATGGGCATTCGTTGGTATTTAACTTGATAATATCCTTATCCTTTGGCTGCTCTCCGGGCACGTAGGGAACTACGGTCCTGACAAACTTTTCATAACTCATTTTACTCCTCCTCTATAAACGTAGGTTTATAGCTAATTCAAGTCCCGTCGGATAAAGATATCGTAAGCGAAAAAACTTCATCTGTTCTCCGCATCTAATACACCGACTTTACATCTGTTATATCACCGGTTTCTCCTATCTTAAAGCTCCAGATCGCGTGGGCAGGAAGTCTGTGCTCCGTGAGATAATACTCGCCATCTACCTGATAGAAATTATAGGGCGTTCCTCCGCCCACAAAGTAGGTGGCATATATATCCTCATATTCTCCACCAGATAGGCCTTCAAGGGACCTGGCGCGTATCATAGTGGCCGCATCCTGACTGCCTGTCACATCTGTAGAAACCGTGATGAAATAATATCCATTAGCATACCCCATCGCAGCCATTCCTGCCAGTGTATCAGGCACAGAAAACTTCTTTTTTACTTTAAGTGTCCTCTTGTCGCACTTCAAAATACCGGAGGAAGTGCCATCTGCTGCAATTCCGGAGACAAAATATATATCATTCCCATCAAGATAAAATGACCTTATATAAGTGCCGTTTAATTCATCTATTTTCCTTACTTCCGTCAGATACATGCTGCCATCGCCGTCATGGTGCCTGAAAACATACATCTCTCCTGTAGTGGAACTCCATACGTAGAAGGCTTTTTCCACATCATCATAGACGGTATAATGGGGCCTGTTTCCTATATCATTAAAGACCTGCGTTCGCACGTAGGAATTCCCCTGCTTTTCAAAGACCAGAACTCTGTTATTCTCCGTATCATCCACCAGAATAACAGTGCCATCTCCCGCCATTGTATGGGGTTTATCCACATCCTCAGTCAAAACATTCCACTGATTCAATGGATCCGTAAGGTTATCGTTATAAATAATCCTGTTGTGATAGCAATCCACAATAAACCAGGTGCCATCTATTTTATCTATATATGTAGGAACGCTAAGTGAGCTCTCAGGATTTTTTTGTATATCTGTGTCAGCAATTTCTTCTGCGACCTGCTCTTTACTCTGGACGGATTCATCTGCAGTTTTTATATAGTCACTGCTCTCTTCCCACTTTTTATAGCTTTCTCCGGGCTCAGGCTCTTTTTCACATCCAAGAAGGCCCACCATAACAAGAACCATTGAAAAAAAGATCAAGAAAGGCTTACATCTATGGCATGCTGCCCTCCCCACGGCAAAATATGCTCCAGTATTTTTGCTAAAACCTAATCTCATACCCAACCTCAAGATAAGTACAGTATTTATATACAGACTAATATGTACTTTTTTGTAAAACCATATATGTATTCTATCAGAAAAGCCAAAGAATATGTATAAATCTATGTTCTTTGAAGTTTGACACTCTTACGGTTTTTAGGTAACATAAAAGTGTAATATTAGCGAAATTTCGAACAGAAATGAGGGGTATAGCTATGGTTACAGTCAGTTTATGCATGATAGTCAAAAATGAGGAGGACAAGCTTAAAGCTTGCCTGGACTCTGTAAAGGATCTGGTTGATGAGATGATCATCGTGGATACCGGATCCACAGATAAAACAGTGGAGATTGCAGAGTCCTACGGAGCAAAGGTCTTCCACTTCGAATGGACCGGCAATTTTTCAGATGCAAGAAACTATTCCTTTGAGCAGGCAACCTGCGACTTCATCTATAGCGCTGATGCAGATGAGACTATCGATGAAGAGAATCAGGAACGTTTTAAGAAATTAAAAGAAGACATAGATCTCCTTGATATAGATGTAGTTCAGATGTACTACTGTAATCAGCTAAGCTATAACACAGTATATAACTACGACAGAGAACTCAGACCAAAGCTTTTTAGGCGAATCAGAAAATTCGTCTGGGAAGATCCCATTCATGAAATGGTAAAGGTTGATTCCGTTGTTTGTAACAGCGACGTGGAAATTCAGCACAATCCATCAGAGAATCATGGTGAGAGAGACTTAATAGCCTTTAGAAACACCATAAACAGCGGAGAATATATCTCCAAGAGGCTCCATAACTTATATGCCAGAGAGCTATTCATGGTAGGAACAGATACAGATTTCTTACTTGCTAAAAAGTTCTTCGAGGAATCAGCTGCAGATAATACCAGAGACCTGGATCAGATAAAGGAAGCAAGCTGCGTACTTGCACATATAGCTGCAATGGAAAACAACGCAGAACTGCTCCTAAAGTACTCACTTAAAGATCTTACAACCATCCCTTCCAGCGAGATGTGCTACGAGCTTGGTAATTACTACAGGAAAAAGGGAGACCTGGATGAGGCTATCGTCTGGTACTACAACGCAGTCTACGAATCAACACCTATCTTAAACATCCACATAGGTGGCGATTATGCCCTTCAGAAAATCTCAGAGTGCTACAGAGAGCTGGGAAATCTGGAGCAGGCTGAGGACTACGAAAAAGAAGCAAATAAATGGACAATTCCAAGTAATTAGTATAGTAAACCCCTGGATTTATGTTATATCAGAACCTCATTTCACAAGCTCAAAATCGGTTCTGTTCTAACATAAACCCAGGGGTTTTTCTTAATCTCTTTATTATTTAAATATAACGATTACTCTTCATCTCCTGAGTCACCAACGGGCTTTCCGCCTGTTGCGAGCCACTTAAGATATGCATTGATGAAGGGATCAAGATCTCCGTCAAGAACGCCGTCAGCGTTTGAAGCCTTGAAACCTGTACGAGTATCATTGACCATTGTGTAAGGCTGAAGAACGTAGGAGCGAATCTGGCTACCCCATGCGTTATCCATTACCTCACCTCTGATACCTGCAAGCTTTGCAGCCTGCTCTTCCTGTTTCATAATAAAGAGCTTTGCTTTAAGCATCTGCATAGCCTTGTCCTTGTTCTGGAACTGAGAACGCTCATTCTGACAAGCAACTACAACGCCTGTAGGAATATGTGTGATACGTACAGCAGATGATGTCTTATTGATGTGCTGTCCACCGGCACCACTTGAACGGTATGTATCTACTCTGAGGTCATCAGGGTTGATGTCGATATCAATATCTTCCTCAATATCAGGCATGATATCGCAGGAAACAAATGAAGTCTGTCTCTTAGCCTGTGCATTGAAAGGGCTGATACGAACAAGTCTGTGTACTCCGTGCTCTGACTTAAGAAGTCCGTAAGCATTGGTTCCTGAAATCTGGAATGTAACTGACTTAATTCCTGCTTCATCACCATCGAGAATGTCAAGAACCTCTGTTGAAAAGCCCTTTCTCTCTGCCCATCTGGTGTACATTCTGTAAAGCATTGATGCCCAGTCACAGGCCTCTGTTCCGCCTGCACCTGCATTAAGTCTAAGGATTACATCATATTTATCATAAGGTCCGTTCAAAAGGTTGCTGATACGGATCTTCTCAAGAGTATCTTCAAACTCATCAAGCTCAGATCTGATCTCTGTAGCCATATCGTCATCATCAACACCCTCAGCGTTCTGAAGGTCGATGAGGTCCATCATATCATCGTACTGCTTGTGAAGGCCTTCTACCTCTTCTACAAGATCCTGCATGTTCTTGAGGTTTCTTGTCTTCTTATTAGCCTTATCAGCGTCATCCCAGAAGTTAGGCTCTTCCATCTCGCGGGATAACTCTTCAATCATTTTCTTTTTAGAGTCAAGATCAAGAGATGCTGTGACTTCATCCAATGTTCCGCGAAGGTTAGAAAGCTCAACCTTCATCTGATCAAGTATTACCATAAAATTTTCCTCTCAAAGAATGCAGAGTCTGTAAAAACTCTGCATCCCCACACTAAATCATTGTTAACTACTTCAAATCCCGTTTATCAGAATCAGTCCTCTTACTGCATTCTGCCGTGGCAGTTCTTGAACTTCTTACCACTTCCGCAAGGGCATGGATCATTAGGATAAACCTTGGCTTCCATACGCTTTACAGGCTCTTTTGCTGCGGAATCGTCCTTGTTCGTACCTGTAACCTTAGCTACCTGCTCACGCTCAACCTTCTCCTCAATATGAACATGGAAGAGAAGTCTTACTGTTTCTTCCTTGATGTTTCTGGTCATATCATCGAACATCTCGAAACCTGCAAGCTTGTACTCAATCTTAGGATCACGCTGAGCAAATGCCTGAAGACCGATACCCTGACGAAGCTGATCCATATCGTCGATATGATCCATCCACTTTCTATCAATTACCTTAAGAAGGATTACACGCTCGATCTCTCTGATGGTCTCTGCCTCAGGGAACTCTGCTTCCTTCTCCTCATAGAGCTTTACAGCCTCTTCCTTAAGCTGCTGCTTAAGTCCGTTCTTGGTGAGCTTTGTGATTCTTCCGCGGTTGATCTTCTTAAGAGGAATAACCGGAAGAAGAAGCTCGTTAAGCTCTGTAAGATCCCACTCATCAGAATCTGTAACTTCACCTACAACAGTCTCAACAGATTCCTCAACTATGTCTGTGATCATCTTATAAACTGTATCGCGCATGCTGTCTCCGTTAAGAACTCTCTTACGCTCGTCATAGATGATCTCTCTCTGCTCGTTATTAACCTGGTCATACTCAAGAAGGTTCTTACGGATACCATAGTTGTTATCCTCAATCTTCTTCTGAGCTGACTCAATAGCCTTTGAAAGAGCCTTGTGCTCAATCTCCTGTCCTTCAGGAATTCCAAGAGAATTGAACATGGAAATAAGTCTCTCGGAACCAAACAGTCTAAGGAGGTTATCCTCAAGTGAAAGATAGAACTTTGATTCACCGGGATCTCCCTGACGTCCTGAACGTCCACGGAGCTGATTATCTATACGTCTACTTTCGTGACGCTCTGTACCAATGATCTTAAGACCACCGGCTGCAAGTGCTTCATCATCAAGCTTAATATCGGTACCACGACCTGCCATGTTGGTTGCGATTGTAACAGCGCCATGTTTTCCGGCCTCTGCCACGATCTGAGCTTCCATCTCATGGAACTTGGCATTTAAGACGTTGTGCTGGATACCGCGCTTCTTAAGGAGCTTACTTACTTCCTCAGAAGACTCGATTGTGATAGTACCAACGAGAACAGGCTGTCCTTTCTCGTGAGCTGCCTGAACTGCATCAGCTACGGCATTAAGCTTTTCCTTCTTGGTCTTATAAACAGCATCCTGTAAATCCTTTCGGATAACGGGCTTGTTTGTAGGAATCTCGATAACGTCCATTCCGTAGATATCACGGAATTCTCTCTCCTCAGTAAGAGCTGTACCTGTCATACCGCACTTCTTCTCGAACTTGTTAAAGAAGTTCTGGAATGTGATTGTAGCAAGTGTCTTACTTTCTCTCTTAACCTTAACATGCTCTTTTGCTTCGATAGCCTGGTGGAGACCGTCTGAATAACGACGTCCGGGCATTACACGACCGGTAAACTCATCGACGTTAAGAACCTCATCGTCCTTTACGATATAGTCGTGATCCTTCTGCATAAGGTTGTTTGCACGAAGAGCAAGAATAATGTTGTGCTGGATCTCAAGGTTTTCAGGATCTGCAAGGTTATCAATACGGAAGAAGTTCTCAACCTTTGATACACCCTGAGCTGTAAGGTTAACAAGCTTGTCCTTCTCATTTACGATGAAGTCTCCTGTCTCTTCCTGCTCAATACCCATGATAGCGTCCATCTTGGAGAACTCTTCCATGTCCTCACCACGAGTCATCTGCTTAGCAAGAATGTCACAAGCCTCGTAAAGCTTGGTGGACTTATCACTCTGTCCTGAAATAATAAGAGGAGTACGTGCCTCATCGATAAGGATTGAGTCTATCTCATCGATGATAGCGTAGTTAAGTCCGCGAAGAACGCACTGCTCTTTGTAAATTGCCATATTGTCACGGAGGTAATCAAATCCAAGTTCATTGTTTGTAACATATGTGATGTCACAGCCATAAGCTTCTTTTCTCTCTTCACTTGTCATGCTGTTTAAGACAACACCAACCTTAAGTCCAAGGAACTCATGTACCTTACCCATCCACTCAGCATCACGCTTAGCAAGGTAATCATTAACTGTAACAACATGAACACCCTTACCCTCAAGGGCATCAAGATATGAAGGAAGTGTAGCAACAAGTGTCTTACCTTCACCGGTACGCATCTCTGCGATACGTCCCTGATGGAGAATAACTCCACCGATAAGCTGTACCCTAAAGTGCTCCATTCCAAGTACTCTGCAAGCAGCCTCTCTTACTGTTGCATAAGCCTCGGGAAGAATATCATCAAGAGTCTCACCGTTTTCAAGTCTCTTTTTGAACTCATCTGTCTTAGCTCTAAGCTCATCATCAGAAAGCTTCTTCATATCAGGCTGAAGACTCTCAATTTTGTCCACGGTACCCTGGATACGCTTGAGCTCTCTCTCACTGTGTGTTCCGATAATCTTATCAATAATACTCATTTGATAAACGCTCCAATACTTTTCTATTTAAAAACACTCAAAAAAAGTAGGAGGCGGTTTCGCCTCCTACTTTATATTTAAGACAAAATCACAAATGACATTTTAGCAAATATCACTCATTTTATCAACCATGCGTATTATCTAACTCTTACAGCATTATTGATAGTATCCTGCATAAGTGCATAGTTAATTATTTGAAGTCCAAAGATAGCAAGGATAAGATACAAAATACTGCTGCTTCCGCCGTAAACTCCCTTAATTCTGTCTACTCTGTCACCCATCTTGAAGTTCCAGTAAAGTCCATAAATACCGCAAGTAATGATTGTAAAGAGAATTACAAGGCCGCCACTTGTAGCATTCTGCTCGCCTGAAAGAGCGTTGATCTCTTCATTGAGGCAGTATACCCAGTAAATAGCATAAATACCGCATGTAATAATTGAGAAAATGATACATAATGCGATATTTCTCTCTGAAATAAAGCCTCCGTTATATCCATTTCCCATCTGATTGTTTGCATACTGAGCATTAGGGTCAAATCCCTGAGGGTTTGAGTTATATGCCTGGTTATTAGCATCAAATCCCATAGCAGGTGCTGCATTAGCTGCAGCTGCCCCAAGATCAGCTCCGCAATTAGGGCAGAATCTCTGTCCATCCTCTACCTGTGCGCCACAATTTGTACAAAACATTTTTCAAAAATCTCCTTCTATAATAATTTAGTAACTAAATATTACTCGTAAATCTTAGCCTTCTCTTCACCGTTCATAACACGAAGTGCACCCTGTGCAAGAGCAAGAAGCTCGTCCTCACCGGGATATACTGTTACAGGTGCGATAAAGCCTACGCGTTCTGTGATAGCGTCTGTGATTACTTTTCCATACGCAATACCACCTGTAAGGATGATTGTGTCTACCTTACCCTTAAGAACTGTTGCAGAAGCACCGATGTTCTTACAGATCTGATAGATAAATGCATCACGAACAAGGATTGCCTTCTCGTCGCCATCTTCACACATCTTGTTAATTGTTCTCATGTCGTTGCAGCCAAGATAAGCATTGAATCCGCCGCCGCCGACAATCTTCTTTTTCATCTCTTCGTATGTGTACTTACCTGAGAAGCACATATCTACAAGAGCAAGTGCAGGAACACCGTTCGTTCTCTCAGGTGAAAATGCACCGTCGCCGTTAAGGGCTGCAAATACGTCAATCATCTTACCGTTCTTGTGAACACCACAGGATGTACCACCACCCATGTGTACAACGATAACATTGACATCTTCATATTTCTTACCATTCTCTTTAGCATAGCGTCTTGCAACTGCCTTCTGGTTAAGAGGATGGTCGATTGATACTCTCTCGATCTCCGGAATACCTGAAATACGTGCAACAGGCTCCATCTCATCTACTACAACGGGATCAACGATGTAGCTCTTTACACCGATTTCATCAGCAATCTCTCTTGCAAGGATACCGCCGAGGTTTGATGCGTGCTGTCCCTGAACACCCTTGTGAAGGTCTGCAAGAAGAGCATCTGTACACTCATAAGTGCCACCCGGAATGGGCTTTAAGAGTCCGCCTCTACCAACGATAACGTCGAAAGACTTGATATCGATGTTTTCTTTTTTAAGGAAATCAAGAATGATGTTCTTTCTGAAATCCTTCTGATCTATGATACTTGCGTACTGGTTGATCTCCTCAGTACTGTGTCTTAAAGTTTCTTCCTTTGTAAGAGTTTCATCCTCAAAGATACCTACCTTTGTTGATGTTGAACCGGGATTGATAATTAAACTTTTGATCATGTTTTTCTCCTTTAAAAGAATGATGAAAATAAGTTTTGTATCTTTTATAAAATAGCCTGCAAATATCAGCTATTAAATTATAAGTTCTTCTCCTCAGCTACTCACTTCGTGAGTACTTGCTTTGCGCATCCTAAATTGCTTCGCAATGGCGCAAAGCTTGTTTTTCATAATCTCACGCAGTTGTCAGCATGTGCCAACTGCTGAGTTAAAGATTCTTCTCCTCAGCTACTACTGCTGCAAGTGCAATAGAGTTGAGCTTAACCTCAACAGAGTCAGAACGTGATGTAAGGATTACAGGAGCCTTTGTACCTGTAAGGATGTTACCGTTCTTAACTGTTGCAAGACGAACGATTGTCTTGTATGTAAGGTTACCTGCGTGGATGTCAGGGAAAAGAAGAATATCAGCATCACCGACAATCTTACGGTCCTTGGCACCAGCCTTGTGCTCAGCAGCAGAAGGATCGATAGCAAGGTCCATTGAAAGAGGTCCGTCTACGATACAATTCTTGATCTCACCAGCCTCGTTGAGACGTGTAAGCTCAGCAGCCTCTACTGTTACAGGCATCTTGTCGTTAACTACTTCTACAGCTGCAAGAGGAGCAACCTTAGGGCACTCAACGCCACAAGCTCTGGCTACGTTAACCGTGTACTCAATGATAACCTTCTTATCCTCAAGTGTAGGATAAGGCATGAAAGCAACGTCTGTAAGGAAAAGAAGACGATCAATGCCGGGAATCTCAAATACGCAAACGTGTGAAAGAGGACGACCTGTACGAAGTCCAACTTCCTTATTAAGAACTGACTTTAAGAATGTCTTGGAATCAAGCTGACCCTTCATATAAATATCAGCCTTGCCATCATGTACAAGCTGTACAGCAGTTGTTGCAGCTTCTACCGTATCCTTTACATCGATGATCTCGAACTGTGAAAGATCCATTCCCATACCTGCAGCGATCTTCTCAATCTCATCCTTGTCTCCTACAAGAATTGCATCTGCAATGCCGCGCTCCTTAGCAAGTTTAACTGCCTCAAGAACAGGCTCATCCTGTGCACATGCTACAGCAAGCTTCTTTGTGCTGGCTGTCTTAAGCTTTGCAAGGATTTCATCGAAACTCTTACTCATCAGTAGTACCTCCTAAAATACATATATAAACATTATGTTTTGATAATTCATTTTGATGTCCGGCTTATTTAATAGATATATAAATAAGAAAAGCCGCATCGCTTTATGATACCACGATGCGGCATATAATTCAATTTTCAGCCCACGTTTATTGAAGCATTTTAACACTATAACAAATAATTTTACTGTTCTATTCTAAATTATCAATACCATTACATCTCGCAGCAAAAGCATGCAACCTTGTGTCCGTTTTCGTATTCCTTAAGCTCCGGAGCTTCATTTTTGCACCTCTCGGTAGCGTAGGGACACCTTGTGTGGAACCTGCAGCCGGATGGAATATTTAAGGGGCTTGGGATATTTCCGTCAATTATGTCCTTATCAAGATCAAGGATGTTTTCAGGCTCAATTCCCGGAACAACCTCCAAAAGCGCCCTGGTATAAGGATGCTTTGGTTCAAAGTAGACATCATCGCTGTTTCCCACTTCCACCAGCTTTCCTAGGTACATAACGCCTATCTTATCAGAGATATGCCTTACCATATTAAGGTCATGGGCTATGAAAAGATATGTATATCTTCTGCCGCAGAACCTGTATAATACGCATATTTTATAGCATGCTATAGGCGTAGCCTATATCCAAACCCCTTTAATATTGGATGCGCATTCACTGTTTTCAGTAGTTTATGCCAATATATAAATAATAACCTGAATACTTTGGCGATTTAAAGTAGCGCAGAGATGTTGCAAAAAGAAGTGTATCAGCGTTTATCACGAATTTCAATGGTTTTTGCTTTGGTTTTTTAATATTGTTTTCCCTAATTACATCAAGAAAAACATGCTTCCTAACCCTATGGCGCTGTCGCTTTATCATTTTAGCGTCATGTATCCTTCTTTATTTCGTCACCTTGTAAATATATGCCATTTTAATGCTCTGGTTACCCCAAATAACACCCCTTCCCATGGTAACCCCATGATTTTTTCACCATATATTTCCAAATCCCTTCAAAAACTCCCGAAAAAGCCTTGATTTCATGGTAACCTCAGGATTTTTTCATCGTATATTTCCACGCTATCAAAATATAGAAATAGAGCGTACGTTCACACGTTAATATTGTTCCATCCCAGAGGATTTCAACCCGAATCATCATTTTCAAGCGCAGTATTTATCACTTTTCCGTACACTTTGGCATAATATGCAATATTAATTTTCAAGGTACCACAAATCAGCCTTATTCCGACATGTTTTCATCAAGTTTGGCATGTAAGCGCAAATTAATTCTGAAGGTCCCACGAAAACAACGGAAAAAGTGGTGCCTTAAAATATAATTTGCCTTCACAGCCCAAACTAACGAAATACAAATCCCAAATAGGCTATATACTGATAAAAAGTGGAACCTTCAGAATTATTTCTCGTTCTCAGCCCAAAACACCTAAGGACTGCCACGCCAAAGCCACGCCAACGCTCAGCTGACAGTAACTTTATCAATTTTTTAATATTCACTGTCGCTTAATTCATCTATAGACAGTGATATTCTTTCTTTTTCATGATTCACTGCTATACACAAGCTCTGCCAGCAGTGATGTTATCATTTCTTTCTATTTAACTGCCTTTTACAGATTACTCAGGCAGTGATATCTTCATTTTCCCCATAATTCACT
>JAILPB010000028.1 GCA_024690485.1 Butyrivibrio sp.
CGTGATGCAGAAACTCCAATGTATGCTTTTAAGAAAAATGCAGCTACTGCAGAATACGCAAGAGGCATATTATCATCGGGGCTTCTACTTGGAGTTTTTTCCATAATCCTTCTTTCAATAAAAGGGACACATAAGAAAAAAACATCCGCCTAAATAAACTTTAGCCACTGTCATATATAGATTTGCAAGAACGCATTATATTGCAGGTCTTATAGCGCAAAACACCCCTTTGCCGATAGGTCAGTTTAATCTAACAGCAAAGGGGTTTTTCACTAAGTGTTTATCTGAAATTACAGCAAAAGTTCTTCAAAATCCTTTATGGGCATCGGCCTTGAGAAGTAATATCCCTGGAAAAAGTCGCATCCAAGGGCTTTTAATCTGTCAAATTGTTCCTTCGTTTCTACGCCTTCAGCCACTGTCTTAAATCCCAATTCCTTAGCAAGCTTCATGGAATACTCCAGGATCAATGCGCATCTTGAATTCTCATCACTTTCTGCGACAAATTTTTTATCAAATTTCACATAGTCCGCATGAACGTCCTTGAGCATATTTAAGGATACATTTCCGATTCCAAAGTTATCTATTGCTACAAGAAATCCCGCTTCCCTAAACTCGTCTATTATTGCAAAATGCCTCTCGGTATCATTCATTAGATCATCTTCAGAAATCTCGATAATAAGCTTACTTGAATCGATACGATAGGTATGAAGCAGGCTCTTTAGGGATTTCACTGCATTCATATAAAAGAAATCCTTAGGAGATACATTTACAGAAATAAACAGCTTCTCCATCTTTGTACCCTGCCACTCTTTTAGCTGCTTTATGACAAGATCCCAGTTTCTGTGGTCAAGTCTTGCAATGTACTCATTGTTTTCAAGTATATGAATGTATTTTTCAGAAGCGACTATAGTTCCGTCTTCTTTTAAAAGCCTCGACAATGCCTCGCAGGCAACAGGCTTCTCATCAGCAGTATACACAGGCTGCAGATGAATCTGAAAAAGTCCCTTCTCAATAGTCTTATCAAAGTCCTTTAAGAACTCACGGGCATATTCATTTTCTTTTAAAAGCTTGTTTGTGTAGTAAGTAAGGATATTCTCCGGCCTGTCATGCAGCGTCCTAAGGGCCATATCCGCTCTGTCTATCATAACGGAAACCGGCAGGTCAGGATCCTCAACTCTGTACACACCCAGATGGAAATAGAGGTGGTAATTCTCCGTATCCACCAACTCGCCAATCTGCTTCATGGCATTCATCAAAACGCCTTCGTCAAACTCATCCTCCGGGACACACATCACGAAATGATCAGCTTCTGTTCTTCCGAGAATAGCATCCTCTCCAAAGCACTTTTGCATGGTCTCAGCTATAGCAAGCAAAACCTCGTTTCCCTTTTCTCTGCCATAGCGCTCATTGATAATCCTGAAATGTCTTACATCTCCTGTTATCACAAGTCTGTCCACCTCAGGTTCATCCACAAGAACTCTTCTGATCTCACGGCATAGACCATCGAGGTTATACAGCCTTGTCAGCAGGTCATGAGTGATTATGTATTCATTCTCTGACATTCCCTGGGAGATCTGTCTGCCATCTGACGTAAGATGCTGAGCTGTGTTTACAGCCGCAGCTTTTTCACGACTTTTATCAGATATATCCACATTGATCAGCTCTAATACGCAGGAAAAATTACTTCTCTCAGGAAGTATCAGCTTAATTGGAATCGACTGCACCAGGAAATGATTCCCTTCGAAGGACTCTTCCTTTGTCTGTCTCTGGCAGCTCATGCAGGCTCTGTAACTGGTACAGTTTGCGCATCTGGATGCAGCACTCCAGGCAGAAAAACACTCTGCTCCGTAATGAACCGAGCCTGTAGTGTCAACCGTAAGCTCTCTGCATTCCACAGGATCAACCAAACGAACTGTATCATACATTCGTTTCATGTAATCCAGCATATGCTTGAGTTCCTGGTAGGTGTATTCTTCTACGTTCATAGCAAAACCCTCTTATTCGTCTAAAGTTTTTGCCCCAGCTTCCTTTTTTTCAATCCAGTCAGAATACAAGTAATTAACAATAGCTGCAAATGGAATTGCCAGCATAATTCCGGCGACCCCAAACATTCTTCCTCCTACAACCAACGAAACAAGAATCCATACCGAAGGAACATTCAGTGATCCTCCAAATAACTTAGGTTTAATAATATATCCGTCTATTGTCTGAAGAACAATAGTAAAAATCAGGAACAAAAGTGCATGGAAGGGATTAACCAAAACAAGTATAAATGAACCAATGATGGCACCGGCAATAGGACCAAAGGTAGGTGCAAGGTTTGTAAGTCCCACAAGCACTGAAATAAGTACTGAGTAAGACATTCCTGTGGATAGCATGAATATCCAGTTTACAACGCCGACAATGATACCATCCAGAATGTCATAAGTGATGTACTGAATGAGAATGCTGTTGCACTTCTCCCAAAGCTTACCCATGCTCTTAAATGTCTTTTGTGACACATATAGTTTAAGAAGTCTTGCAATTCCTGAAACTATACGCTCTCTTCCCATAAGGAAATAGATAGCAAGGATAAATCCAAGAATACTGTTAATAACATTACTTCCGATTCCTGCAGAAACATTTATTACCCGCTCAAATACTTTGGGAAGCTGAGCAGAGAACTGTGCCAGGAAAGTATTGATCTTGGCTGTGATTCCGGAAATATCAAGGTGTAAGCTTCCTGCCTTGATACTCAGGCTATTCAAGAGGCTTTCAAGTGAATTAGCGTAGGAATCTATATTAGATACAAAAGTCATTACACTTTCTACAATCTGCGGTATCAGGGCAATCATCAGGATGACGATAAAGAGTATCACTGCAGCCAGTGCACAGATTATGGAAAGAGCCCTTCTTGGTGTCTTTCCCTTTACCTTTGAAAATACTCTGTTTTCAAAAAAGCCAACCAGCGGGCTAAGTACATAAGCCATGATCATACCGGTTATTACAGGAGCAAAGTATTTTGTCAGCGTACCCAGCCCTGTAAAAAGCAGGTTAATGTTTGATATTGCAAGATATAAAATAACCCCTGAGCATACTGCTACTGTATAGGGGAACCAATTCTTATTAAGCCAGTCTTTATTAAATTTCATCCAACCGCTGTGCAACTTGTAAAATTGCACAATCCTCCAATCTATAGTATTTTATATGATATGGATGTCAGAAAGTCATAAATGCGTACATGCTTGCATGTAAAGCATTGTGACTTTATGACCCTAACAAATATGAGGAATCAGCAATTTACGAAGTAAATTAGCGGTTTCCGAATATTTGTAGAATTGCGAGAGTTTGAAAGAAACGAAGCAATTCGTATATCATATTTTGCCATTATATATCATAATTCTATGCCTATATCTACTAAGTTTCAATTAAATTAGTATTAAGTTTCGTTCACAATATAGGCATATTCATGGAGGATACAAAATGTTAAATCATATGGACAGGGTAAAGATGATAGAGTTCAAGGATATGGGCGACGAACGCGGTCAGCTCGTAATCGTTGAAGGCGGCATCGATATCCCCTTTGAAATAAAGAGAGCCTTTTATATGTATGGCAGTGACGACACCGTTGTACGTGGTCAGCATGCCAACAGAAAAACAGAATTTGTTCTTATCAACGTGGCTGGAACCAGCAAAGTAAAGGTATTAGACGGCGCCGGTAACGAAACCATCTTCTGCCTCAACAGACCAAACACCGGCATCTACCTTCCAAACATGGTCTGGAAAGAGATGTACGACTTTAGTCCCGACTCCGTACTCCTGGTCCTTGCCAGCGAGCACTACGACGCCAAAGAGTACATCCGCGACTACTCCGAATACGTAGAGGCGATCTCGCACCTTAACTGACTACCATCCACATAATCAAACCAACTAAGCGGCGCCAGAGTCATTCCGGTGCCGTTAATTTTATGTATAAAGTCATGCCATTTCTTATCGTTATCCCTCTTTTCTGGGCTGCTCCGCAGATCATAAAATGTGCCATCTTCTTTTCCTCAATTATATGCAAGAAGCAGAAAACTCAAATCTGAACAGGCGAATTATCAGGCATCCCCGCATTTGAGCGGGTTACGATGAGTTTCGATTTTTCTTATGCTCACAAAGCTGCTTGATGCGTGCATGTGAGCAATCTGTCTGAGCGCAGCGAGTTCTTGCGAACATGCACTTATAAACAAAAGCAGCTGTGAGCATTAGAAAAATCAAACGAAGAATATCCCGGCCTCAAATACGGGGATACCTGATAATAAACGCCGTCAGATTCTCAAACAGTCTGCTTCTTGCATAAGATCAAAGAAGATGGCACATTTTATTGCGTCGCCTGGGAGCCCTGCAAAGAGGGATAACGATAAATTATGGCATGACAGTAGAGCATAGAAAAGCGGCACCGGAATGACTCTAGCGCCGCGTTTTTTATGGTTTGATTATTTTTCATTGCATTGAGATACGTGCGAGATCGTAGGCTATGTCCGGAAGTTGCTCGTACATCATGAGCAGGATGTGAACCGTTATTGGCACGTATATGTTTCTGGTATAGTAGTAGGCTATGGAAAAAGGTACTGCAAGGATCAGTGCCTCCATTACTCCAACGGGAAGGTAGGCATGGCTAAATGCACATAGCAGCAGGCCTACGAAAAAGGTTATGATTGTGAGGTTCTTGCTTTCAAAGCTCATGATTGCTTTTCTGAATAAAAGCTCCTCTGCTATAGGTCCAACAAATATTACTGTAAATGCATAAGTCAATTCACTTAAAAGACTGTTCCTTCGAGTGATGCTATAGGTCTGGGTTGAGATCCAGGGAAGGTTTGCTCTTATAACATCTGTCTTAAGATAATGAAGGATAAGACCTGCAATAAATGTTGCTATGACAGGGATCCAAAAGCCCTTAAAGCTTTTAAGATTCCTAAAGTATCTATGAAATGAAAACTCTTTATAATAGAAGATACCTATTCCCAGATAGAATATTATAAAAATATTCAAAGTCTTAATTGTATCCGGAAGAAGTATATATGCAATTATAAATGCCAGTTCCCACACTACGGGGAAGGCGTACTTTTTCACCAAAGAATTCACACGTCACCTCTCAAGGAGTTTATAGAATAAAAAGGATGCCACCTTGGACAGTCCTCAAAAACGGAAAAACAAAAAATGCAAGAATAGGATTTCACTTGCGAAATCCTCGCGCGCGAGCTGTATTGCGAAGCAATAAATTCCTCTCCGCGAACTGCGCATCCTTGCGGAGCTTTTTTTATATCATAGGAACTATGATATAAAAAAAACGAGATCTTGCGATCTCGTTATAAGCTGGGCTAGTAGGATTCGAACCTACGGAATGACGGAGTCAGAGTCCGTTGCCTTACCGCTTGGCGATAGCCCATCAACAAGAATGAATTATACATAGGTATAAAACAAAATGCAAGCACTTTTTTTTAAAATATTTATTTTTATTTTTATGCGGCGCAGCGTACCCGAAAAGGCTTGTGGCTGCGCCGTTTTCTGTGTTTTTATCTCACAAAAAGTTTCTACAAAAATTCAAAAAAATACTGCTTTTTTAACCTTCAAATAACAGATCAGCATATGTAGGGAATGGCCAATCCTTTTTATCAACGAGCATCTCAAGGCGATCAGCAGGTGCTCTCAAAGCTTCCATTGCAGGAACAACCTTATCCTTACAATAATAAGCCCTCTTTCTTGTATCTTCAATTCCTCTAGCCTTGATCTCATCCTTCTTAAGCTGTTCAAGAGCCTTCTTCATAGCTGAAAGCTCAGTTGTTATCTCTTTAAGCTCAGAAGCCATTACAGAAGTATCTGCTCCGGCCTGCTTAACCTGATTAACATTTCCCGCAAGATTTCCTGCATACTTCATAACTGCAGGAATAATCTGTTTGCTAGCCATATCGATCATTGTAAGAGCTTCGATGTTTATAGTCTTTGCATAGGTCTCAAAGATGATCTCTTTTCTTGCTTCAAGCTCAGTCTTTGTGAATACTCCAAACTTCTTGTAGAGATCAACTGCCTTCTTGGTAGTAAGAACCTCTGCTGCCTCGATGGTTGAAGGGATGTTAGGAAGTCCTCTTCTTGCAGCTTCCTTCTTCCACTCCTCTGAATATCCATCTCCGTTGAAGATTACTCTCTCGTGATCTGTAAGATATTCCTTGATGATATCATGAACTTCCATATCGAAGTCCTTAGCCTTCTCAAGACGATCTGCTGCCTCGCAGAAAGCTTCAGCAACGATAGTATTAAGGGCTGTATTTGAGCTTGCCATAGAGTCAGATGAACCAACCATACGGAACTCAAACTTATTTCCTGTAAATGCAAAAGGTGATGTACGGTTTCTGTCTGTTGCGTCCTTCTCAAACTCAGGAAGTGTAGATACACCTGTCTTAAGCTTTCCGCCTCTCTTACTTCTCTTAGCTTCACCGGTCTCGATAAGCTGATGAACCACGTCCTCAAGCTGTTCACCAAGGAACATTGAAATAATAGCCGGAGGTGCCTCGTCAGCGCCAAGTCTGTGATCGTTACCCACATCAGATGCACTCTGTCTAAGGAGATCAGCGTGAACATCTACAGCCTTAACGATACATGAAAGAACGAACAGGAACTGAATGTTTTCATTAGGTGTGTCACCGGGATCAAGAAGATTTACACCGTTATCTGTGCAAAGAGACCAGTTATCATGCTTACCTGAACCGTTAACACCGGCAAAAGGCTTCTCGTGGAGAAGGCATCTCATGTTGTGATGCTCAGCAACTCTCTTCATGGTCTCCATGATTATCTGATTGTGATCAACGGCGATATTAGCTGTCTCGTAGATAGGTGCAAGCTCGTGCTGACCGGGAGCAACCTCGTTATGCTGAGTCTTTCCGGGAACACCAAGCTTCCAAAGCTCGTTGTTTAAGTCCTTCATGTACTCACCAACACGCTCTCTGATAACACCAAAGTAATGATCCTCCATCTCCTGTCCCTTAGGAGGCTGAGCACCAAAGAGCGTTCTTCCTGTAAAAATAAGGTCAGGACGCTGTAGGCTCTTCTTCCAGTCAACAAGGAAGTATTCCTGCTCAGGACCTACAGATACATTTACTTTTTTAGCTGATTCATTTCCGAAAAGATGGACAATTCTAAGAGCCTGCTTATTAACAGCCTCCATTGATCTAAGAAGGGGAGTCTTTTTATCAAGAGCCTCTCCGTTATATGAACAAAAAGCGGTAGGAATGCAGAGTGTTACACCTGCACCGGTTTCCTTTAAGAACGCAGGAGATGTGATATCCCATGCGGTATAACCTCTTGCCTCGAAAGTAGCTCTTAGACCACCTGAGGGGAAGGATGAAGCATCTGGCTCACCCTTTATAAGTTCCTTACCTGAAAAGGAAGTAAGCATGTGGCCGTCACTACTTGCACTTGTAATAAATGCGTCATGCTTTTCAGCAGTGATACCTGTAAGTGGCTGGAACCAGTGAGTATAGTGTGTTGCACCATTTTCCATAGCCCAGTTCTTCATTGCATTAGCAACTTCGTCTGCGGAATTAAGAGAAAGATCACCACCGTTTTCCATTACATAAGCGACTTCTTTATAGACGCTCTTGGGCAATCTCTCACGCATTTTTTCCAGCGTAAATACATTTTTACCAAATAGTTCTTCAACTTTGACCTGTTCGTTCATGCTTACCTCTTTATATATTTTTTATAATTTTAAAACGATTGTATCAGTTTTCATTTCCGCTGTGAACTCTCAAAATATCATATTGCTCTGTTTCTTTATCGAGCTCAAGGAATAAAACCTGCTTAGGATGAGGTGCACTGTCGACTTTTTCACCATTTTCATCGTAGATTCCAAGCACCTTTGTCTCGATATCTCTTCCGTCAGGTTTCATGATTTCGATGGTATCCCCTACGCAGAATTTATTTCTCTGCTCGATCTGGGCAAAACCTCTCTCATCGACTCTTCCAACAATTCCAAGGTATGTGTATTCATTTACATATGTGTTAGCATCATAGATCTGAGTCTCTTCATTTGGCTTTCCAAAGTAGAAACCTGTTGTGAACTGCCTGTAAGTACATCTGGAAATCTCATCCTGATACCAGGGCATGTTCTGCTCGTACTTTTCCTTTGACTCAAAATAATCATCAATAGCTTTTCTATAGGTTCTTGCAACAGTTGCTACATAAAGGGCTGTTTTCATTCTTCCCTCTATCTTACAGCTGTCAACACCTGCATCCACAAGCTCCGGAATATGCTCTATCATGCACAGATCCTTTGAATTGAAAATATAAGATCCTCTCTCATTCTCATAAACAGGCATGTATTCGCCGGGTCTTGTTTCCTCAACAACTGCATACTTCCATCTGCAGGGATGAGTACAAGCCCCCTGATTTGCGTCTCTTCCCGTGAAATAGTTGGAAAGAAGGCATCTTCCTGAATAGCTTATACACATAGCGCCGTGGATAAAACACTCAACCTCTAAATCATCAGGGATGTTCTCTCTTATTTCCTTGATCTCTTTTATGGAAAGTTCTCTTGCTGCAACTACTCTCTTTGCTCCGAGACCTGCCCAGAACTTATAAGTTTCATAGTTAGTATTATTAGCCTGGGTTGAAACGTGTATCTCAATCTCAGGACAGATTCTCTTTGCCATCATAAACATTCCGGGATCAGCGATAATTAAGGCATCGGGGCCAAGTTCCTTAAGTTCTTTAAAATACTCCTCTGCTCCTGCCAGATCATCATTATGAGCAAGGATGTTAGCTGTAACATGAACCTTTACTCCATGCTCATGAGCAAACTTAATTCCCTCTGCCATATCGTCATGGCTGAAGTTCTTGGCATTTGCTCTAAGTCCAAAGGCCTGTCCGCCTATATAAACCGCATCTGCTCCAAATATAACTGCAGTCTTTAAAACCTCAAGACTGCTTGCCGGTATCAATAATTCAGGTTTTTTCATATTTCTTCACCTATTTCCTAACTGAAATTGCCATTCCATCGCCTACATTTATAACAACGCTCTCAAGCTCCGGGTCATGCTTTATCGTATACAGATACTCCCTCATCCTCTCATGAATGGTGCGGTTTCTCCTTGTCACGGCAAATCTTGATTCCATCACATCTCCGTCCTGAAGCACATTATCAGAAAGAAGAAGTCCTCCCTGTCTAAGAAGCCTCTTACAATCAGGCAGGAAATTCAGATATTGTCCCTTTGCCGCGTCCATAAAAATAAAATCATACGACTCTGAAAGACCAGCTAAAATGTTGATTGCGTCTCCCTCAAGTAGTGTGATTTTACCTGTTTTGTCATACTTATTAAAATTGTCCTTTGCCACAGGAATTCTTTTTTCAAACTTCTCTATTGTGGTTATCTTAGTATCTTCATCAGAATACTCTGCCATAAGCAGCGCAGAAAAACCGGTGGCACATCCGACTTCCAAAATCTTTTTAGGATGAGTCAGAGTCAGCAAAAATTTTATAAGACTCTGAGTATCTTTCCTTATAATCGGAACCTCATCTGAAAGGGCTATGCGCTCAAGTTCATCAAGATATGGCGCATTACCCTTATCCAGTGAGTTTATAAATGTATTTATTCTCTCTTCACTAATCAACTTAATTTCCCTTAGCGTCTGCTTTCTTTGCTATTGCCTCAGCACACATAACCGTGATTATCTCATCAGCAGTCTGTGAGGGGCTAAGATCATAAGTACCGGGTGATATAAGTCCGTGGTACTCAGAAAATCTCTCCTGCAGATAAAACAGATATTTGTCATCTACAATTCCTCTGTTTTCCAGAAGTTCAGCTATATCCATTACTGACATGCTATCTGTTATTGAAACTGTTACTGTTCTTGTGTCGTACTGAGATGCAGGTTTCTGATTGTAGATGTTGTAACCATATTCGTAAGCAACACCGGCATATTTTCCGATGAACATAACTGCCACAATTACAAGCACAGCCTTCACAATAAAATCCAGTAAACCAAGACCTATAGATCTGCCATTCATAAAAATTTCCTCTTCTTAGTAATTACTATCCATGATGATAGGAAGAATCATCGGTCTTCTCTTTGTCTTCTTCCAGATAAAATCAGAGAGAACATCCTTAACTATGTTCTTGAGCTTGTTCCAATCGGTAATGCCCTTATCAAGCGCCTCTGTTACTTCATCAAGGACCAGATCAGTAGCATCATCTATAAGCTCATCTGACTCACGCACATATACAAATCCCCTTGATACAATACTGGGACCTGATATAAGCTGAGCATTTTCTCTGTCTATACCAAACACAACAATTACTATACCATCCTCTGCAAGTCTTTGGCGATCTCTAAGTACTACATTTCCGACATCGCCGACTCCGAGTCCGTCTACAAGTATAGCACCAACCGGTACCTTACCTACAACTTTAGCTTTATCTTCCCTAAGTTCAAGGACATCTCCGCTGCTTACAATAAAGATGTTATCCTTATCCATTCCAAGGCCCATTGCTATATTCTTCTGGGCAATAAGGTGCTTATATTCACCGTGCACAGGAATAGCATACTTAGGTCTTACCAGTGTATAGATAAGCTTGATATCCTCCTGGCAGGCATGTCCTGAAACATGAACATCCTGGAAGATAACGTCAGCGCCCTTCTGAAGAAGGTCATTTATAACATTGGTAACCGCCTTCTCATTTCCCGGTATGGGATGGGATGAAAAGATAATAGTATCTCCGGGCTTAATGCTTATCTTCTTATGCTGACCACTTGCCATGCGGCTAAGAGCAGCCATACTTTCACCCTGGCTTCCGGTTGTAATGATTACAGCCTGATTGTCAGGATAATTCTTTATCTGATCTATCTCAACAAGTGTATTGTCAGGAATCTGTATGCACTCGAGTTTCTGAGCTATGTCAATGATATTGACCATACTCCTTCCCTCGACTACTACCTTCCTTCCAAATTTGTAAGCAGTGTTAATGATCTGCTGCACTCTGTCTACATTGGAAGCAAAGGTTGCAACAATGATTCTTGAATTCTGATGTTCTTCAAAAAGTGCATCGAAGGTCTTACCCACTGTTCTCTCAGATGCAGTAAATCCGGGTCTCTCAGCATTGGTTGAATCGCACATAAGAGCAAGAACACCCTTTTTACCGATTTCACCAAATCTCTGCAGGTCGATAGGATCTCCGAATACAGGAGTGTAATCCACCTTAAAGTCACCTGTATGAACAACAATTCCTGCAGGTGAATAGATGGCAAGAGCCGCAGCATCTACTATTGAATGGTTGGTGCGGATGAACTCAACCCTGAAATCTCCAAGGTTAATGGACTGTCCGAATTTAACAACCTTACGTCTTACTTTCTTTAAAAGGCCATGCTCTTCAAGCTTATGCTCAATGATTCCCATAGTAAGTCTTGTAGCATAAACAGGCACGTTGAGCTCCTTAAGTATATAAGGTAGAGCTCCGATATGGTCCTCGTGACCGTGGGTTATTACAAAACCCTTTACCTTGTCCGCGTTGTTCTTTAAAAATGTAATGTCCGGAATAACAAGGTCTATTCCGAGCATGTCGTCATCCGGGAATGACAGACCGCAGTCCACCACAATAATACTGTCTTCATACTTGAAGGCAGTTATGTTCATTCCAATCTGCTCAAGTCCACCAAGAGGTATGACCTGCAAGCCGGATGCGTCAATATTCTTTTTCTTTTTATTCAATTAATAATTCCTCCACATTCTGTGCAGTATCCGTAAAGCTTAACCTCATGATCAATGACCTTAAAGCCGGTCTCCCTCGCGATTTTGAGTTCCAAGCCCTCAAGCATGTCTTCCTCAAACTCATAGACCTTCCCGCAGTTTACGCATATGAGATGATGGTGGTGATGACGCTGCTTTCCATCTATAGATGTACGTGCCAGCTCATAACGCTCTATGCCATCATCAAAGTTCACTCGATCGATAAGTCCAAGCTCTAGTAATACTTGTATTGTTCTATAAACAGTCGCCAATCCGATCTCCGGATGGGATGTTCTAACCAGATCATATATTTCCGGTGCGGTAAGATGTCCGTCCGGTTTCTGTGCAAGAGTAGCAAGCAGAACTATTCTCTGCTTCGTTACCTTAAGCCCTTTTTCTTTTAAAAGCTGCTTAAACTCTTCTTCAGATAAAATTCCGTGATCGTCTTCACGTTTGCTCATCTTAATCCTCTTGCTTTAATCAAGTCCAATATCTTCGTCTTCAAGAAGCTTTCTAAATAAAGGAGCAACTGCCTCAAGCTCATCATCGTCATCAACGATGCTGTAATTTGCTTCCTCGTCAGCTCCGTCAGAATCATCTCTCAATATAAGAGCTTCTCCGTCTCCATCCTCTACATCAGTAACAAGAATGTATGACTTTGCTCCGATCACTGTCTGTTCCAAAACAAAAAACTCAACAGCTTCTTCGCCCTCGGGCTGAAATGTGATTTTTTCCATATAAATATTATTCCTCGTCTGTCTTGTCGCGATTATCAAGATAGTCCTGAAGGATTATCTGTGCCGCGATCATATCAACATATTCCTTGTATTCAGACCTCTTTATTCCAACTTCATCCATTATCTCTTCAGCCATCACAGAGGTAAGCCTCTCATCCCACATGATGACAGGCAGTGATGTGCGTCTTTCAAGCTTATCCCGGAATTCTTCAGAGAGTGCAGAACGCACTGACTCAGACTGATCCATATTAAGTGGAAGCCCAAGTACAATCCGCTTCACATCATATTCCTGAATCAGCTCTTCTATTCGTGACAATGTTTTTCGAAGCTTGTTTTCTTCTTTTCTACGGATGATCTCCTTGGCCTGGGCAGTAAGCAAAAGCTCATCGCTTATTGCTACTCCCACAGTCTTGGATCCGTAATCCAAACCCATTATTCGCATTATTTTTACTTATTTTCTAGACCAGTTGTTGTTCTTAATATACTCAGTGAGCATCTCCTCAACCAGCTCATCCCTCTCGACTTTCATGATAAGGCTGCGTGCACCCATATGGCTGGTGATGTATGTAGGGTCTCCAGACATGATATAACCCACGATCTGGTTAACCGGATTATATCCCTTCTCAAGGAGAGCCTCATAGACAACTGAAAGTACCTTCTTAACACCTGTTTCGGGGTCTACCTCGACCTTAAAGAATTGTGTGTTTTCAAGATTCTGATCTGCCATAATTTATTCCTCTTAGTAAAATCTGGTACGCGTTACAATTATAGTCATAGTTACTTTTATATTAACCCATATGGTTTAAATAAGCAATGTATCATCTCTCAGGAAGGATTTTATCAGGTGGTCGCTGATATGTCCCGGGCAGGCTCCGCTAATATGAAGTTCATCCTCTGGAGCTGCGACTCTGATATATCTGGTAGTAAGTCCGATGAGGTACTTCTTACCATCAATAGTCTCATAGTCTTCCCACAGAATCTTTTCCTGCTTTCCGATAAAGCTCTCTCTATAGGCCTTAGACTGATCCTTTGTCATATTTAGAAGGATGTTACTTCTTCTTGTCTTTTCCTTATCTGTGAGCTGATCCTCCATCTTGGCAGCAACTGTGCCTTTTCTAGGAGAATATTTAAAGACATGCATCTCATAGAAGTTTATCTTCTCAAGAAAAGCTCTGCTCTCTTCATATGTATCTTCTGTTTCTCCGGGAAAGCCTACGATTACATCTGTGGTTATTGCCGGAAGCTCATATACTTTTCTAAGAAGTTCTACGCTCTTAGCATATTCTTCAGCAGTATAGTGCCTGTTCATGCGCTTTAATGTATCATTACTTCCACTCTGAAGTGACAGATGGAAGTGAGGGCACACTTTTTCAAGAGCTGCCATTCCTTCAGCCATCTCTTTTGTAATAATTCTTGGCTCTAAGGAGCTAAGACGAATTCTCTCTATTTTCTCAATGGCATTAAGTTCCTGAAGAAGGCTTAAAAGCTGGGATTCTCCTCTGTCCAAGCCGTAAGAACTAATATGGATACCGGTGAGAACTATCTCTTTACAGCCGTTATCTGCAAGGAGTTTTACCTCATTAACGATGTCTTCCTGTTCTCTGCTTCTGATTCTTCCTCTTGCGTAGGGAATAATACAGTAGGTGCAGAACTGATTGCAGCCATCCTGAATCTTGATATATGCTCTGGTGTGACCCGGCATTTTATCAAGCTCCATCTTCTCATATTTTTGACCGGGGTCGTTAATATCAGTTACGCTGTAACCATCCAGACACTTATCGATGGCACTTCCCTGATTCTCGAAGTACAGGTTAAGGATGCTGACAATATCTGCCTTTCTGTTGTTACCTACAATTATATCGATATTCTCGTTGAGCTTTGCTCCCTCGGGATCGGTCTCAACGTAGCATCCACAGGCTACAACCACCGCCTCAGGGTTTTTCTTTTTTGCTCTGTGAAGCATCTGCCTGCTCTTGTGGTCTGCAATGGCAGTTACGGAGCATGTATTTATAATGTAAACATCAGCCTTCTCATCAAATGGTACAATGTTGTATCCACTTTCTTGTAACTTTTGCCCCATTACATCTGTCTCGTATCTGTTAACCTTACAACCAAGACTATGCAAGGCGACATTTTTCATATTAAACCTCCATTTTTTTTGACGTTTCTGTCATTGACTTTTAACGACCTTCCGTATACCATATAGTAAAAGAAGGAGGTATTTGCGCAATGAAAACCGTGAAAATTTCTTTAAATTCTATCGATAAGGTTAAATCTTTTGTAAACGATATTACAAAGTTTGATTATGATTTCGACCTTGTATCCGGTAGATACGTAATTGACGCAAAGTCTATCATGGGAATCTTCTCACTCGATCTTTCTAAGCCGATTGACTTGAACATCCATGCTGAAGACGGCGCAGATGATGTACTGGCTATCTTAAAGCCCTACATGATCTAATCCAAAAGTAATTTTGAAACCTGCGGATATTATTCCGCAGGTTTTTTACTGCCTTTTTTCAAGTCGAAAGCATATCTATCATCACTTTGCTCTTACGCTTCTAAAGTAATTACCTCATCTGTATCAAGTGCAGTCTGCACAAGTTCATCAATTTTCTCTGAAAGATTCTTCTCATGTGCTCTTATTACAGGAAGAAGTGGCTTTGTTACAGGATGCTTTGCAACAAAAATCGTGCAGCAATCCTCATAAGGAAGAATTGAAGTCTCATAAGCATCAATCTTAAGAGAAATATCCACAATATCCTGCTTATCAAATGCTATAAGAGGTCTGTAAACAGGCATATCTGTTACAACCTCGTCTGTTGCCATAAGGCTCTCCATAGTCTGAGATGCAACCTGTCCGATACTCTCACCAGTAACAAGACCTTTACAGCCGGTCTTTTCAGCGATCATATCAGCAATTCTCATCATGTATCTACGCATTATGATTGTGAGCTCATCGTGTGGACACTTCTCGTAGATATACATCTGAATATCTGTGAAGTTAATTACGTGAAGGTTAACCTTTCCTGTGTACTTTGCTATTACCTTTGCCAGATCCACAACCTTCTGCTTAGCTCTCTCGCTGGTATATGGAGGAGCATTAAAGTAAACCGCCTCAATCTCAGCTCCGCGCTTAGCGATCATGTAGCCTGCAACAGGAGAATCTATACCGCCTGATAAGAGAAGACATGCTCTTCCGCTGGTACCTGTGGGCATTCCGCCGGGTCCCGGGATAATCTCTGAAAAGATATTTACCTTTTCTCTTATCTCAACATTTATAAGAACGTCAGGATTCTTAACATCAACCTTCATCTCGGGATATGCGTCAAGAACCTGTGCTCCGATCTCAGCTGCTGCCTCCATGGAATCAAGAGGATATGTCTTGTCAACACGTCTTACCTTAATCTTGAAAGTCATGTTCTTGTCAGCATAAACGCCGTCGATAAACTTAATAACTTCCTGTGAAAGTCCGTTTATATCAGGGAGCTTGTTATCTCCATCTCTCTCAATGCAGACAGCAGGGCAGATTCCTGTTATTCCAAAAACTGTCTGAAGAGCAGCTATAACCTCATCAAAGTCGAAGTTCTCAGCATTAACATATATTCTTCCTGATACTCTGAAGAACTTGAAGGTTCCTTCGCACTTAGCAAGAACTCTCTCCATCTGGCTTACAAGAGCCTGCTCGAAAAGGTATCTGTTCTTACCCTTTATTCCAATCTCCGCATACTTAATTACAAATGCATGATACTGCATGATTATCTCCTTATTTTGAGGCTTTCACTATCGCCCCGGTGAACAACTAATTATTTTCTGGAAAAACGTCTGAGCATAGGTACTATCTCTGTAAATGCTTCAACTGTCTTATCCATTTCTTCCTTTGTAGAAAACTCGCACATACTAATTCTAAGTGTGCTATCCAATAGCTTCTTATCAAGACCGATTGCCATAAGTGTTCCTGAAAACTGAGGATGGTTACTTGCGCAGGCACTTCCTGAAGAAACGTAGATTTCCTTATCTTCAAGGGCATGAAGAAGTACTTCTGCTCTAACTCCTGCAACTGACACGCTTATAATATGAGGCGCAGTCTCTCTTACTATCTTTCCAAGCTCTTCCCTGTCAGCATCCTTGTAGGCTTCGCCGGGGATACCATTAATCTTAACGTCCTCAAGCCTATCTGTAAGATTCCTTATAAAATCAGCCTTTAAATCATAGAGTCTGTCTATGTTTTCATCAAAGTTTTTATAGATCATACTTGCAGCAAGTCCAAGACCTGCAATTCCCGGAACATTCAAAGTGCCTGATCTTAATCCCTTCTGCTGACCTCCGCCGTAGCTTATGGGAATAAGTCTGACTCCGTCCTTTATATATAAAAATCCGATTCCCTTGGGACCATGAATCTTATGACCACTTACGGACATAAGATCGATTCCGCTTTTTCCGGGAGTGAATCTGTATTTTCCGTAGCCCTGCACAGCATCCACATGGAAAAGAATCTCTTTGTTCTTCTCCTTGATTATCTTTGCAGCTTCTTCAACAGGCTGTCTTGCACCAATCTCATTGTTAACAGCCATTATTGACACAAGGATCGTGTCATCCCTAAGAGCAGCCCTTAATTCGTCGAGGCTTATTCTGCCATCTGCTCCTACGCCAAGGTAAGTAACTTCAAATCCCTGGTCTTCTAAGTACTTCATGGAATTAAGTACTGCGGGATGCTCGACCTTTGTTGTAATAAGATGCTTTCCTGATCTGTGTCTTGAAAAAGCTCCTCCAATAATAGCCAGGTTATCAGACTCTGTTCCACCAGATGTAAACAGAATTTCCTTCTCCTGAGCCTTTAAGGTCTTTGCTATTTCCTGTGCTGCTTCTCTTACATATTTCTCAGCCACAACGCCCTTATGATGCATGCTTGAGGGATTACCGAAATCCTCTGTCATAAGAAGGCACATCTTCTTTGTAACTTCATCATAAACCCTTGTGGTTGCTGAATTATCTAAATAAATCTCCATCTTTTGATCCGTTATCTTCTAATTAAATATCTACTTAAGTCACATCTCCAAAGTATACAAGAGCCAAGACAACATTGTAAAGCCTGCCGTTTCTGTGCGTAAAATGCGCTTCCCCATGGTCAGAACTTCAAACCCTGCTTCCTTTGCGACTTCTACTTCCTTTTCATCAAATCCGCCCTCAGGTCCCACAAGGATAGCAATACTCTGACCGGGCTTTATGCCTGATATGATCTTCCTTGTATGATCCATTCCTTCAGCCATCTCATAAGGAAAGAGCTTTACATCCATATCCTTTGCAAAATTAAGAGCTTCCTTAAAGGACATTGGCATTGAAACTTCGGGAATTATCGCCCTTTTACTCTGCTTTGCTGCAGCCTCTGATATCGCATTCCAGCGCTTTACCTTGTTTCCGGCTTTCTTTTCATCAAGCTTAACTACGCTTCTTTTCATAGAAACCGGAATCACCTCGAACGCTCCAAGCTCCACAGCCTTTTGGATTATAAGCTCCATCTTATCAGCCTTTGGAAGCCCCTGGAATAAATAAATCTTAGCCGGAAGCTCTGCTCCTGATTCCTTTATAAATCTGAGTTCTCCAACCAGGTCATGGTCTGATATAGTCTCGATGCCAAAGCGGTATTCCTTGGCGCTATCCAGATCTTCGGATCCTGCCAAGGCTGCGCTTCCTTCATCCCTTATGCTAACAGAGAACTCCTCTCCGACCTTCATTCGAAGAACATTTATCATATGGTTAAAATTATCGCCATCGATGATTATTCTTTTTCCATCATCAATGAACTGACTGCTCATTACAAAAAAATGATACATCTTAGCCTCTTAATTCTTTTTTGAAATAACTGATACCCACTCGCCCTGCTTATTAACTTCAATAACTGTAAGTCCTGCTTCTTCGTGAGCCTTCCTTATTACCTCTTCTTTAGCTTCAATAATTCCGGATGTGATATAGATTCCGCCCTGCTTAAGAAGTCCAGGCACAATAGGAGTAAGGGGGATAAGTACATAGGGAAGTATGTTGGCTACCACAATATCATACTCTTTTCCTGCCTTATCCTGCACTTCCTTATCATCAATGATATTTCCGATTATGAGATCAAAATCCTTCTCGGCTATATCATTTGCCTTCTTATTATCTGCTACTGCAGGCTCTGAGCAAGGATCAAGATCTGTTCCTACTGCATGACCTGCTCCGAATTTAAGAGCAAGTATAGATAAAACTCCGCTTCCTGTTCCCACATCAAGGACATTTGCTCCATCAGTCATGTATTTCTTAAGAGCCTTTATACAAAGCTGAGTTGTCTCATGCATTCCTGTACCGAAAGCTGTTCCGGGATCAATATGAAGGATGATCTCTGCCTTCTTTTTATCCTCTTCATCCATGGTCTCCCATGAAGGAATAACAAGCACATTCTCCACATAGAACTTATGGAAATACTGCTTCCAGTTATTTATCCAGTCGATATCCTCTGTCACATCAACTGAGATGGTTCCATCACCAATATCTGAAAAGCTTCTGAGTTCATCAAGGACTTCTTTGATCTCTGACTTGATCTGGTCAGGAGTCTTTAAAACCTGAACTTCCTCGCCATCATCATTATACATATTGACAGTTAGCATATTATTGTCATCAACCTCAAGGAAAAAGTTCAGATATGCAGCGCCATCATCTGTAGTAACTGCGCAGCTGTCAACGCCTGTCTCCTCGTCATCCGCATCCTGCAGATCATCAGTAAACATCTGCTCCTTATCTGCTGCGGATAAAGGAACGTTATCTTCAATCTGGGCGCCCTCAAGACCGATATCCATCATACTGCTGATGATGATATCCTCTGATTCCTCGTTTGTCCTTATTCTGAATCTCATCCACTTCATATAGTCATTCCCTTTCTTCTATGCTCAAAACATGCTAAAACGGGGAGTGTTAAAACTCCCCGCCTATAAATCTTCTTTACTTCTTCTTTCCGAAGAATCCGCCTTTTTTCTTTCCACCGTCATCGCTTGGGCCCTGATCTCCTGAGAGATTGTCGGTTGCATGAAGACTGTTTCCTGTCTTTTCATCAAACTGTCTAAGGAGATCCTTTGCTTCCTTGGAAAGCTTATCAGGAACCTGAACAACCAGTGTCACATAATGATCTCCACGAATATCTTTGTTTCTGAGTGTGGGAACACCCTTTCCGCGAAGCCTTACTCTTGTATCAGTCTGAGTTCCAGCCTTCACATCGTAAAGAACCTTACCATCAACTGTATCGATAGCTACTGTTCCACCAAGTGCTGCAATAGCATATGACATAGGAACTGTAGAGAAGATATCATAATCCTGTCTCTGGAAAATAGGATGATCTGCAACGATAACCTCTACAAGAAGGTCTCCTCTGGGGCCACCGTTTCTTCCGGGTTCGCCCTTCTCACGAATACGAACGCTCTGTCCGTTATCGATACCTGCAGGGATTGTAACCTGAATACGCTTATTGTTTGAAACATATCCTGATCCGCCACAGTCAGGGCACTTATCCTTAATTACCTTACCTGTTCCGTCACAATCAGGACAGGTCTGCACATTTCGTACTGTTCCGAAGAATGACTGCTGAGTAAATACTACCTGACCCTTACCGCCACACTTAGGACACATCTGAGCTGTTGTTCCGGGCTTTGCGCCGGTTCCCTTACATGTAGGGCATGGATCCTTGAGTCTGAGCTCAAGCTCCTTCTCACAACCAAATACTGCTTCTTCAAAGGTTATGCGCACGCTGGCTCTGATGTTTGCACCCTTTGAAGGGCCACTTCTTGCGCCGGAGCTTCTTCTGCCACCGCCGAAGAAATCTCCGAATATATCTCCAAAAATATCTCCGAAATCTGCACCGCCAAAGTCGAATCCGCCGTTAAATCCGCCAGCACCGCCTTCAAAGGCTGAATGTCCAAACTGGTCATACTGACGTCTCTTCTCAGGATCACTAAGAACAGCATACGCTTCTGATGCTTCCTTAAATTTATCTGCTGCAGTAGCATCGCCGGGATTCATATCCGGATGATATTTCTTTGCAAGCACACGATATGCTTTTTTAATCTCATCATCACTGGCGCCCTTGCTTACTCCAAGGACCTCGTAATAATCTCGCTTCTGATCTGCCATTAATAACTCCTATATCTACCACTAAATGCCCAATACATCCTACATTATGTATTGGGCTTTAGCAATATTTAAACTATTAAACTTTTATAAAAGCAAGGTTCTTGCAAGGAGGTTCCGCTCTACTCTGTATGACATCTCACCAAACTCGAAAAAACCTCGTTAGGTGATCTGCACATCGCTTCGCTCGCCGGAACAGTATAGTACACTAAGTTCGAAAGAACCTCGCTAAGTGATTATACTTCTCTGTAGTCTCCGTCTACTACATCATCAGCAGCGCCTGCATCACTTGTTGAAGCACCGCCCATGCCGCTCATGTCAGGACCTGCACCCTGTGCACCTGCTGCTCCCTGTGCACTCTCATAAACCTTAGCAAAAAGTGCCTGAGCATCTGTCATAAGCTTTTCTTTCTGACTCTTGATTGTATCGATCTCGCTGTCTGTAAGCTCACGATCCTTTGTCTGCTCAAGAGTATCCTTAAGAGCCTTAAGGTCATCCTCTACAGTCTGCTTCTGAGAAGCGTCGATCTTGTCGCCAACTTCCTGGATAGCCTTCTCTGTCTGGAATACGAAGGAATCAGCTTCGTTTCTTGCATCGATGCCTTCCTTACGCTTCTTATCCTGAGCTTCGAACTCAGCAGCTTCCTTGATAGCCTTATCGATGTCCTCATCAGACATGTTAGAACCAGCTGTGATTGTGATGTGCTGTTCCTTACCTGTTCCAAGGTCCTTAGCAGATACGTTAACAATACCGTTTGCATCGATATCGAATGTAACCTCGATCTGAGGAACACCTCTCATTGCCGGAGGGATTCCATCAAGACGGAACTGTCCAAGTGACTTGTTGTCCTTCGCGAACTGTCTCTCACCCTGAAGAACGTTGATGTCAACTGCTGTCTGGTTATCTGCAGCTGTTGAGAATACCTGGCTCTTCTTTGTAGGAATAGTTGTGTTACGCTCGATAAGTCTTGTAGCAACACCACCCATTGTCTCGATTGAAAGTGAAAGAGGTGTTACATCAAGAAGAAGGATATCACCTGCACCAGCATCGCCAGCAAGCTTACCACCCTGGATACCGGCACCAACTGCTACGCACTCATCAGGGTTAAGGTTCTTAGAAGGCTCCTGTCCTGTAAGCTGCTTAACCTTCTCTACTACGCAAGGAACACGAGTTGATCCACCAACAAGGAGAACCTTACCAAGGTCTGAATAGTTAAGACCTGCATCCTTCATAGCGTTCTGTACAGGAATAGCACTTCTCTCTACAAGATCGTGAATAAGCTCCTCGAACTTAGCTCTTGAAAGATCCATATCGAAGTGCTTAGGACCTTCTGCTGTTGCAGTAATGAAAGGAAGGTTGATGTTAGTTGTTGTTGAAGAAGAGAGCTCCTTCTTAGCCTTCTCAGCTGCTTCCTTAAGTCTCTGCATAGCCATCTTATCGCCTGAAAGATCTACGCCTTCCTTAGCCTTGAACTCAGATACCATCCAGTCGATGATCTTCTGGTCGAAGTCATCACCACCAAGGTGTGTATCACCGTTTGTTGAAAGAACTTCGATAACGCCGTCACCTATATCAATGATTGATACATCGAATGTACCACCACCAAGGTCATAAACCATGATCTTCTGCTCTTTTTCGTTATCAAGACCATAAGCAAGAGCTGCTGCTGTAGGCTCGTTGATGATACGCTTTACATCAAGACCTGCGATCTTACCTGCATCCTTTGTAGCCTGACGCTGTGCGTCATTGAAATATGCAGGAACTGTGATAACTGCTTCTGTAACTTTTTCGCCGAGATACTGCTCTGCATCAGCCTTCAGCTTCTGAAGGATCATAGCTGAAATCTGCTGAGGTGAATACTTCTTGCCGTCGATTGTACGGCCGTTGTCTGTACCCATATCTCTCTTGATTGATGAGATTGTGTTCTCAGCGTTTGTTACAGCCTGACGCTTTGCAGGCTCACCTACAAGACGCTCACCGTTCTTTGTGAAAGCTACGATTGAAGGTGTTGTTCTTGCACCCTCTGCGTTAGCGATAACAGTGGGCTGACCACCTTCCATAACAGCTACGCAGCTGTTAGTTGTTCCTAAATCGATACCAATTATCTTACTCATTTTTATTTCCTCCGTATATAAACTGATGAATAATTAACTTATTTAAATTACTTGGCCACAGCAACCATGCTGTGTCTAAGTACTGTGTCGCGAAACATGTAACCCTTCTGAAGTTCCTGAGCTACAAAGCCCTCTCCAACTTCTTCACTCTCAACCTGCATTACTGCATTGTGGAAATTAGGATCAAATTCCTTACCTACAGCTTCGATGGGTGTTACTCCAAGGTCTTCCATCTGCTTTAAGAGCTGCTTATATATCATGTTCATTCCGTCAGCAAAAGCTGAATTCTTCTCTTCCTCCGGAACAGCTGCAAGTCCTCTTTCAAAGTTATCTACAATAGGTAGCATCTTCTCAAGTACACTTGATGCTCCCTGATCAAACATCTGAGCCTTTTCCTTATCTGTTCTTCTGCGGAAATTCTCAAACTCCGCTACCTGACGCAGATATTTGTCATTCATCTCATCCAGTTTTTCTTTTAAAGGATTCTTCTTTTCTTTTTTTCCGAATAATCCCTTTTTCTCGCCTTCAGCTCCTTCAGAAGTGCCCTCTGCATCAGCATTTTCTTCGGTAATCTCCTCAACTGCCTCTTCGATTTCCTCCTCAGCAGCCTCAGCTACCTTATTTGCTGCGTCGGCTACTTCCTTAGCCTTCTTAGCAACTTCCTGCTGAAGTTCTTTAGCTGTCATCTTCTCTGACTTCTTAGCAGAATCCTTTGTTACTTCCTTACTCACTTCAAATACTCCTTTGTTTCTTCATTTGCTACTCTTTCTTATACAAGTCATCCAAGGCTCTCATCATATTCTTGAGAGTTCCTACAACCTTGTCGTAATCCATTCTCTTGGGACCGATTACTCCAACTGTACCTCTCATTCCCTCGCCAAGATCATATGTAGCTGTGACGACACTACAATCCTTCATAGACTGAACCGGTGACTCGTTTCCGATATATACCTGAATTCCCGTCTCTTCGGTTGATGCTGACAATGTACTCTCTACGAGACTTGTGAGATCGCTCTTATCCTCAAATGTTGTGATAAGGTCACTTGCTCTCTCTTTATCAGCAAGCTCCGGATAACGGAAAATATTATTTGCTCCGCTTGTGTAAATCTGAAGGTCCTCATCCTCTGTGATAGCTCCTGCAGCTGCATCAAGTACGCTGCCAATGATATCACTGTGAATGCCTGCCTCCTGCTTAAGAGCAGCTATAAGACCAATATTTATATCCTCAACAGAAAGTCCGCTGAGTCTGGTATTTAAAAGGATGTTGAGTTTGAGCATATCTGAATCGCTAAGCTCCTGCTCAACTTCGATCATTCTGTTCTTGATCACATTTCCTTCTATAACAATGGTTGTAAGAAGATGTTCATCATCAACCCTTGATAGCTGTATAAACTTAAGCTTATTCCTCTTGATCATGGGAGCGGAGATCATGGAAGCGTAATTCGTATCAACAGCAAGGGTTTTTGCAACCTGCTTAAGGAGTTTTTCAAGCTTCTCTTCCTTATCAAGAAGCATCTCCTTCATATTCTCAACTTCCTGTTCCTTCTCAGCCAGCATGGCATCTACATATACTCGATAACCCTGATCTGAAGGAATACGTCCTGCAGAAGTATGGGGCTGCAAAATAAGTCCCATCTCCTCGAGGTCCGCCATCTCATTTCTGATGGTGGCTGAACTCAGATTCAAGTCTGTATATTTGGAAATCGTTCTGCTTCCTACAGGCTCTCCTGTCTCTCGGTGCTTCCGACCAATTGCATGCCGTATTTTCTTTTTTCTGTCATCCAGTTCCATTCGATCACCTCTCTTTGGTTTATGTTAGCACTCATTTAAGTTGAGTGCTAACACTCTTTAATTTAAGTTACCACTTCATATAATCAATGTCAACATCCTTGAAAAAAAAAGAACTCAGGTCTACTGACTGAGTTCTGATTTTTCTTATTCCCTAAAAAATTTCCAGGCTTCAAAACCATCAAATTCCACCTGGGTTACATTTATTCCGGGACCATATTTTTCATTTAGATACATGAGCAGATACCCCATGTGTTCGCCGCCGCCAACGTAGTATAGATCTTCCCTGTCCGGAAACTCTCTAAACACATTGGATATCCCCTGCTTACGGGAGTTATACAGTCCAATCGGTGACGGTATTATCCATCCGCCAACCGGGAAGATGTTGTGATAGTAGCCGGCATAGTTCCCGTTAATATCATAGATATTGCGGGCTCCGCAAAGACCGCCGTACAGATCATCAATACTAAGAACGAACAGCCCATCCGCTGCGCTTATATTACCTATGCGTTCATGCTGATACTCATATACTGTATCAAAAGCCTTGTAGGAATAATCAAGGTTTGCCCCCTGCCAGATAAACATAAGAAGAAGTGACGCTATAAATGAGGCAATTAGTTCAGGCTTTCCTTTTATAAATCTAGTGTTCTTCGTAATCTTAGGAAGAATGCATGCACCTATGATCATAAAGGCCGCACTTATCCAAACTCCAAATCCCACACGCCAATAGTAGCGCCTAACACATGCCAGGTAATAATTTTCAGCTAATGCACCGCCAGTCATCAAAAGTGTTGCAGCGACTGACAATAAGTCTCTTGTTGTAATCGCCATTATAAGTGCGACAAAGACAATTACCACCATAGCCCAGGGCAAAAGGCTTGTCCTAAAACTCTCGCCCAGTATGTCAAAGGTATCACGGAATACTTCCGGAGCTATCCTTAGTCTGTCCATTCTATGGTCACTACCGATTTCTTTCATCAGCTCCAGCTTTTCCAAGGTGAAATTCTCAGGATCATTCCAGGTCCATTCATCCATCATCTTGAAATCCCACTCAGTAAATCCTGCCTCTAAATAGTCCTCCTGATTCCAATCAAACTTGTAGTTACCATAATCCCTTTTTTCCTTCATGATATTGTCCCACTTATAGTAGTACTTCCATTCAGGATTAAGGTTAAAGGCCACATAGTTTGCAGCAAAGGATATAACACAGATGATGACCGGGAGAATCAGTATTGATGCATAAGCTGCTGGTTCACGCTTTTTTGAATAAAGGAAAGCTACTACCAGAGCCACCAAAGCAAATGGGAGCATAAATATGAAGCTCTCCTTACGTGCCTGGCTAGAAAGCAGGATAAGAATAGCGGATATAATGACCCTTCCACTAACATTTTTCCTTCTATATATAGCACTAAGTAGAAGCAGAAAACCTGCCACCGCATATACAGTCGAATTCTTTGTGTACTGGATATTGATAAACAGATCCTTTGCCAAAAGAACGTTAACTAAAACTGTGCTTATAATTGTTCCCGGAAACTCCATCTCCTCACTGATAACAAAAGAGATCGCAATGACAGATATCAGATTAAGAGTGAGATATAACCAGAGATAACAGTTAATTTCCGGAAGGATCATATAGGCAAATTTAGTGAGGTAACCCCATATGATTCCGGAATATACAAGATACTGAGAAGGCTCTCCGTAAGCACCTGCTGCTATCATATTAATAATAGCGTCATCGTTTGTCTCATACATCGCATGACCAAACAGGATGCAAAGAAGCCAGATCAGTATAGAGATAAAGCATATTGTTATGAGTTTCAGATGTTTTTTCATACTTAGTTTACCTGACTTTTACATATTCAATCTCAAAATCTTCATATATGGGAGTACAGAACGAAATAGTCTCATTTTTATCCTTGTACTGCCAGCGGTAGTCAGAATCTGTAGCATAGCCCGCAAACCATTCCTCATTTATCAGATCACCATCCAGTGCCTGAAGTTCAGAACCTGAGCCGAAATAGGTGATGGTGACGGTGTGGGTCTCATCTGTTGTATACGGAGTTTCTATATCAGCACTATCGATTCCAAACATCTCATCCATAAAAAGTATCCTGTGATACATAAAGAATTTTATATACCTCACAGTGTTCTCAAAATCCAGATAAAGCGTGTCATTAACAGAAAATGGATACCTTATAATGTCCATACATGCGGAGCTTCTTATGATATCAGCATAATCATCGATTGCCGTTTCATATGTACTTATGAACAATGGACGAAGCTCAAGATAAGACTCAAGTAGTTCTTCATAATAGGCTTCGTTTTCTAAGAGGGTTTTGTCCCACTTTATGGTCTTCTGGCCACGGAGTTCCCCGAGATTAAGTATGGATTCATTGTAATCCCTGATCCCACATGACAATTCACCAAAGGATCCGTCATAATCCCAACCGGGTCCTGCATAAAGAAGTGGATCCCCCTTCTTTTTGTAATAGTTATAGCTTGTAATAGTGGCATCTGCATTATATATCAGTTCTTCGATCAAATATCTTTTGGTGAAGCTACTTACATCAATGTAGTCAAAAAGCTCGCTATCACCAGTGTCTATCATGTTTTCAACATTCTGAACCACTGAGCGAATATACTGAACTTCTTCCCTGGATGCGTTATTTGGATAACTGATTGTAAAAGTAACGTCGTCGTCAGTGATGAAGCCGCATGGTGATTCGGCGTAATAATTATCTAAGTCCTTCTCGACTATGTAACCACCTGAAATGTCTTCTACCTTGTTATCATATAGATATCCTTTTTCATTATCTGTTTCATAATGTTTTTCATCGGACATCTGTTCAGTCCTCTCATTGATTTTTTCAAGCTCAGCGGTATTTATTTTATACTGAGAGATATCTATAGACTCGCAGATCATATAGTTTCCGCGGTATTCGCCGTTGATATACAGATCTGTCCATTCTGCTGCAGGTGTGTATTCCATCCCGGCATTGTTCATCATATCAAGCACCAGCTTGTTCAGCATTCTTGAGCCATCAAAAGCATTTGCCAGAAGATGAAACTTTTTAGCCGGAGATAAACTACCTATCTGAGAAACCTTGTCAAACTTGATTGTGTAAGGCTTCTTTGATTTAAAAAAAGTTGAATTACCCCGCGCACGAAGTAAAATATCGCCAGACATTTTGGGTGTTGTTCCATTAGCTGATACGGTCTTTATATTTCCATTAATATAGCTGCGGTCTATATCATCAACAGAAACATCTTCGGTACTGATAAATGTGGTATAAATATTTTCCGAGTGATTAAATACTATTTCTCCGCTAAACAGCGTCACTCCATCTGATATTATCTCAAGTGCCTTAGCAGAGCCGTACTCTATATCAAAACTACTATTTCCGTCATCACTTGTGCCATATACAACTTGCTGCCCTAGGTCAGCAGTCTCACATCTGACTGCTTTGCAGAATGAGGGAAGAAATGCGTATTTTACGCCGCCTATGTCGCTGGTTTTAATGGATTCACCGGAAGAAAGAGCAATGTAGATTTCACCATTGTCATAACATATGCCCACTTCATCTTGATCAAGAAACGGTTTTTGCGATGCTCTGCCTGCCACGAAAAGAATCATTATGATTGCAATGATACACATAGCCATTGCGGCAAGGGATCTTCTAAACTGCATTATGTGCGTCCTACCTTTCTTTTTTGAATTGTACCACATTAATAATGCCGTATGATATACTTAAACCATCCTAAGGGAGAGAAATAGATCGATGAGTACCAGATTTCGAAATGAGCAGAAATACCTTGTATCAAAACCAAATATCGAGATACTGAAGCTTCGTCTTGAGGGCATGTTAGAAAAGGACAAACACCTGGGAGACCGGGATGCCTACCTCATACGAAGCGTTTATTTTGATGATCCGTATGACACCTGTCTCCATGAAAAGCAGGACGGAGTGGAAGATCGAAAAAAATGGAGAATCCGTACATATAACTGCGATGACTCCTTTATCCACCTTGAATGTAAGAGAAAATTCCGTGGAATGACGCAAAAGGAAGGTCTCAAAATAACAAGACAGGAAGCGGATGCTGCAATTTTTGGCGGAATCGAAATATCTAAGGAACGGGGGAAACTATGGAACGAATTTGCCATGCAGATCCTGACAAAGGGCTACAGGCCCGTAACTATTGTGCAGTATCTAAGAACCCCGTACATCTGGGGACCGTCAAACGTGCGCATAACTCTGGATCAGGACCTTTCATCCAGTGAGCTGTTTGAGAAATTTTATGATTACGATCTCCCAATCAGGTCCATATCGCCTAAGGGAATTAGTCTTTTGGAAGTTAAATTTGACGAGCTTTTGCCGGACTATATGAGGTATATGTTAAACCTTGAAAACATGAGGAATACCTCTTTTTCCAAATACGAACTGTGCCGCAGAATGCCCATATAATGGAGGAAAACATGAGTTTTAAAGACATACTTAAGAAATCTTTTTTAGAAAACTACGCAGGAGGACAGATTGATGTATCTACCATTGCACTAGCTCTGGTTATTACCTGTCTTCTGGCAATTTATATATATTTCTTTTACAGGATCATCACAAAGAAAAGTTTTTACTCAAAGAGCTTTAATATATCATTGGCTGCTCTGGCAATCATCACAGCAGCTATCATCCTGACTATTCAGACAAGCGTCGTTGTATCCCTCGGTATGGTTGGTGCCCTTTCTATCGTACGTTTCCGTACTGCCATCAAGGATCCCATGGACCTGGTGTTTCTCTTTTGGTCAATATCAATTGGAATCATCTGCGGAGCGGGAATATTTGGCCTTGCGGTTGCGGTTTCAATTGCTGTTACTGTCGTAATCCTTGTTCTTGACAAGATTCCTCAGGCCAAAGCACCCCAAATCCTCCTTGTCAGCTATATCGGTGGCAGGAAATCTGATGATGCGGTAGATAGTATCATTTCTGACCATGCAAACTATTTCAAGGAAAAGTCCAGAACCATCGTAAATGGTCAGACAAGCGTAGCTTACGAACTTCGCATTTCTGAAGGCAAGGAGCTGTGCGAGTCTCTATCAGATCTTGAAGGAGTTTCAAGTGTATCACTCCTTAAACATGACGGAGAAGTTACTTACTAAAAATTAAGAACGGATTACTAAGGAAAAGACCTCGGCCATATGACCGAGGTCTCGTTTTATTTAGTGTAGTGATCAAAGATCGTAGTTGCCTTCGATTTTTCCGTTAATTACGAAATATGCTTTTCCATCCTCAGGCTTTACATAGAGGTCAAGGCTCTTGATATCAGTAACCTTTCCGCCCATATCGTACTGATATACATTCTTAGCATTATGCACGAGTGAATCGGAAGTGATACTCTTATCACCAAACTGATATGTAATGCTTGAATTAACTGCTTCCTTCTTTGCTGCAGGAGCCTTCTTTGTAGCAGGCTTCTTTGCAGGTGCCTTCTTTGCTGCAACAGCTTTCTTAGCAGGCGCTGCTTTCTTAGCTGTAGTCTTCTTTGCTGCTGTCTTAGTCTCAGCAGCCTTAGCTGTTGTAGTCTTTTTAGCAGTTGTTGTCTTCTTGGTAGTAGTAGCCTTCTTTGCTGTAGTAGCTTTTTTAGCTGCAGGTTTCTTTGCTGCAGGCTTTTTAGCTGCTGCCTTAGTCTCAGCAGGCTTCTCCTCTTTCTTAGCAGCTGCACTCTTAGTTGCTGCAGACTTCTTTGCCGGTGCTTTCTTGGTAGTAGCCTTCTTAGCTGCAGGTTTCTTTGCTGCGGGCTTCTTAGGCTCTTCCTTCTTTACCTCTGCCTTAGGTGCCTCTACTGGTGTAATCTCAACTTTTTTCTCAGCAGCGATAACCGGTTTTTTGATAGTTGCAATCGGCTTTAAAGCTGCTTCTCTCAACTTGTCGTCAGCCATTTCTCCCCTCTCTTTCAACAAGAACGCAATGTAGCGTTAAAACAAATTAATCATTACGTTTTTGAGTTTAGTACAGATTCGAAAAAAAGTCAATAACTGTGCGCATTTAGAGAAATATTATTTCATTTAAGTGCTATTTTGTGCCTTTTTTCGTGTAAAGGAAAGCTGAAATAGCTGAAACAAGTGGAACGCAGCAAATGATGCCTATACTACCTGCGATAGCTCTAATAACTTCGATAGCAACAAAATCAGTACACAGAAGCTGTCTCCAGCCTATTCCATAGGAATAAATAAGGACGCACATATTAAGTGCGCTTCCAACGTAAGCAAGAACAAGGGTGTTAGCCATTGTTCCCATAGCATCGCGGCCAATGTTTATTCCGGATGAAAAAAGCTGTTTCATATCTCTTTCGGGATTAAGAGTATGAACTTCCTCAAGGGCAGATGCTATGGACATTGCTATATCCATGACTGCTCCCATGGAACCTATGAGGATTCCGCTTATAAAGAGACCTCGCAGCTGGATGCTGGTGTTACTTTTTAGTAAGAGAAGTGCCTCTGCCTCATCAGTCTGAAATATGGAGATTCCTCCGATTGCTGCCGCAATATGCCCAAGAAGAGCTGCCAGAACAACTCCCATAAAGCATCCAAGAGCTGCGGATATGGTCTTTTTGCTTATGCCTCCTATAAGGTAAAAGCAGACCATGCTGGTAATAAGGATTATTCCGCAGGTAAGCGGTATGGTCGGAACTCCTTTAAGGGCAAGTGGAAGTATTATTCCAAATATGCAGAGCACCGTATAAATAAGTCCAACGAATGCCTTAATTCCCTGGAAGCCTCCTATTATGGCAAGTGCTGCAAAAAAGACAATCACAAGACCGATGATCAGTGGAACTCTGTTGTAGTTGTACACTGAGTAGTTGCACTCTCCATCCCCAACTGTATCTATCCTTAGGCACAGAGTATCTCCCTTTTTAACGTCTACGCTATAGAGCGCGCTGAAATAATTGGTAACGTTTACAATATTACCTTTATATCTGCCTGTGAGGATCTTGACGCTAAGCTCAGTGCTGCCTCTAAGAACATTTTCCGTAGTATCATCCACTGCTGTATTATCCTCAAGTACCTCCAACACCACTGCCTTTTCATATTCGACGCCCGTTGTGTCCGTAGCCGAATACCTGGGCCTTTCCTTATTTACAAGGAAAACCGTCACTGCAAGAAGTAGTGTAAAGACCACCAAAATGGTGGCCTTTACTAATATGTTGTTATTTGGTTTATTGTTTTGCTTCTTATTTAACATTTTGCTTTCTTACCAAAACTACTGCTCCGCCTGTAACTACAGCAAGGCATGCAAGAAGGAGAATTACAAGAACAGGTGTAGGTATTCCGCTCTTTTCATCCTGTGCTGTATCTGCTAAAGGAGCTTCCTCGTCGTTAATCTCAGCGCCCTGTACGTCAAGTGACTCTGCATCACCTGTATCTGCTATTTCAGTATCTTTGACAATAGTACTCTCTTCTGAATTAGCTGCATCCTCTGCAGGCTCAGAAGCCTCTGTCTCAGCTTCATCACTAGCTTCTTCCTTACTGTTCTCATTAGTTTCTGTCACAGTTTCGGATTTCTTAGTCTTACCGGACTCTGTTACTTTTGAGTTATCAGCCTTTGCTACGACAGTATTATCTGCTGCGCTGCTGTCTGTAGCAGGTGTGCCTGTCTTATCAGCAGAAGAATTTACAGCGCTTGTTGTTGCTGTAGAAGAACTGTTTCCTGACTGAACATTTTCAGAACTCTGTGAACTGCTATTTGAGCTTCCGGAATTTGTATTATTTCCTTCGCTCTTCGTATTCTTATTTCCTGATTCCTTCTTGGAGTTCTTCTTGTTGTTCTTATTGTTCTTTTTGTTGTTCTTCTTATTATCCTTCTTTGTATCTGAGCTCTGGCCATCTCCTGCAGATGCACCATTTTCAGAATTAGAAGGATTATCTACAGATGAACCGTTACCTGCATCAGCATTGTTTCCGGGTTCTGTAGTCTGGCTGCTACCTGATTCTGAACTTGAACTGCTTCCAGCCTCTGAACTTGAGCTGCTACCTGATTCAGAGCTTGAACTGCTGCCTGATTCTGAAGAAGCTGCAATAAGAACAATCTCATCACGATCTCTTACACGAAGAGTTGCTCCGTCAGGATTCATGTAGGAAAGTCCAACAGCACTTACTGTTGCTCCAACCTTAACAATATCATTTACCTTATCGTTACCTGTGCTTGAAAGGATGTATCCATCGATAAATACTCTTGCTTCAACGCCTGAATCATCCTTTACGAAGAAGTAATCAACTCCTGCGTCGTTAGTTACAACTCTTGTAACAACACCACTTGTCTTAAGAAGTGATCCGCCGTAGAGATCGTAATCAGCAGCGTCCTTAGTTGATACTTCCTTAGGCTCGATTACTTTGTGCTCATCATCAAGGATCTTGTAACTGTAAGCCTGAATCTCTAAGTCTCCCTGATAGTCATCAACAAATCCTGTGATTCTGACCTTTGTTCCGATTGCTATACCGGTTTCAGCCACAGGGAATACTGTTACACCTGCGGTATCATCCTGAATATAGATTGTATCAAAGAACTTGTTTCCTTCCTTATCAGTTCCTGCCGTTACATAACCCTCAACAGCAAAGATGTCACCGTGAGCGCCCTTTCTCATGTCAGCAATCTTAGAAACAGGAAGTTCTACCTGATTTGCTGCGATGATATTCTTTGCAATGTTGTAGTTAAGGTAAGGAAGAGAATCGTTGTTGTCCATCTCAGCCTTTACTTCAAAGTCAGAAACAAATACACCGCCGGAAACGAAGATATCTCCGCCTGCCTTTGTCTTCTGGTGAACAAGGAAGTTTACGTTACCCTTATTATCCAGGGGAACACCATTTTCATTCTCACCAATCTTATTGCCGTTTTCGTCCTTGCAGTCTTTACTGTAGGTTGACTCAAAGCCCCATACAAGCTTTTCGGCTTCATATACGCTGTCGTTCTCGCCTTCTGTAAAGCTTACGCTGCATCCTGAATACTGGCTGTACTTCTGACCTTCCTTAACACCTGCAAGGTAAGGTGAATCTGCCTTGAAGTTTTCAGGATAAAGTCTGTATACCTGTCCGCCGTTCTTTTCTTCATCTATACACTCATCGGAGTTAACTGTAATAGTTGATCCGATTGCTGTAAGGAGCTTATTCTGCTCTGTTGCTGCATAAGCGTTGTTGTAATCAGCAATACCTGTGATGATTACAGTTCCGCCGGCTGCAACATACTCTTTTACTACATTTACAAAATCATCATCATATGTTGACCTTGTATAACTTACTCCGTTAGCTTCGCCGTCCTTACTTGCAGGAGGTGCAATTACAAAGAATTTTGCTCCCTTAAGTGTTTCAGCAGTTACCTTTTCAGAAACAATCTTTGCTCTGAGGTTCTGCTCTGCGCAAAGCTTAATGAAGTTATTCATGTTGCCTGCATAGTAGCCGCCAACATAGTCGTTGTAATGGCTTCCGTCAATTATCACTTCACCAACCATCTGAGGATCTGTGTAATTAACTTCAAGCTTTCCGGTATATACCTTATCTACGCCATCAAGCTTACCGTAAGCTGTAACTGTATAGATAGCCTTACCTGCATTACCGTATACGTGATTATAAGTAAGTGATGCTGTACTGTTCTGACCAATTGAAGCTACTGCTTTAACATCATCACCCTCAAGATTAGCTACGTTTGTCTCAACACCCTGTGCATTCTTAACATCGATTGTTACTTTCTCGATTTCAAGAGGAACCTTTTCATTGTTATAGAAATCAATTTTGATATCAAGGTTCTCACCTCTTACAGGAAGAGTTGTTGTAGTTGAAACACCGTTGATTCCACAAGCCTCAACATCACCAACCCAAACAGGTGCTGTTACTGCGATGTTACCATCCTTCTGATCAATCCTTAAATAGTAGTATGAATAGTTAGCATCAATATCGAAGGAGGCTTTTCCTTCTGAAGAATCAATATTCTGACTAGCTACAGCAAGACCACCGTTTACGATTACGGAAACCTTACCTACTGCGCCATCTGTAGGATCCTTAACATCTGCTTCGATATGTACCTTCTCACCTACTGCATCTTTTCCAAGGATCGTACCCATGATGTTTCCATCAAGAGTGTAATAAATGCTAAGGTCGTTATCCTCTGTAGCATAGATGCGGTGATTTCTCATTGCATCATAGATATCAGATTCTGTATTTGCATCTGCAAGAGCTACTGTTCTTGCTGTGTTAGCATCTCCCCAACGTCCCTTGTGGTTATCCTGGTTGTTTGTAGGAGCTATGTGCCATCCCTTATCAAGAGCTCTTGTGTAGTATTCATATGAAGGGAAGTATCCGGCTGATCCGATCTCGCCTTCACCGTTACCAACCTCGATGAGGTTAATAAGTTCATCGTTAGCTTCGGAATAATAAGCAAAATCCTGGAAATCACCAAAGGTTGTTCCCGGGTGATTGAACATGCTTACTGAATCCGGAACTGTATTAAGTGCATCATAGTAGTTCTTAAGAGCCGTTGAGTAGGTTGAATATGCCTTCTGTGTTCTACTCTGGAAACCGGGAGTATTGTAGGTATTCATATGTCCAAGACCGTTACTCCAGGTCATTTCGTATCCGTAGATACATGTAAACTTATCTGTTGAATACTGCTTTGCAAGTTCGTGTCCTCTTGTCCACTCTTCTGTAGCTGAAGTATCAACGTTCTGTGAAATAACAGATTTTCCCTCATTATCCAAAGAGTTAGAGTGGTCTGTTACAGCAAGGTAATCAAGATTAGCTACCTCTGTAGAAGCATGCTTAAATGCCTGCTCGCAGGAACCTGCACCATCTGAAAACTCTGTATGTGAATGGATCTGTCCAAAGTAAATATTGTATTTCTCATTAAGTCTCTTCTTGAAAGAAAGTGTTTTTTGTGCACTGTCAATGCAGCCTTCCTTTGATGCATAAGTAACTATAGAGCATGGAAGCTCCTTTGCTGTGAAGGGTTCTGTGTACTCTATCCATTCATACTCAGCATTTTCATCTGCTGCTTCCTTGGCATATGCATACCATATCTTAGCACCCTCAGTCTTTGTGGAGAGCTTAATCTGAGTATTCTCTGTGATTGCACCGCCGTTTGGCATAGCAGTAACGTTTTCTACCTGCTGCTGTGAATACTTGTACTTAGTTACGCTACTGTTCTGAAGACCGTCTTTTGTAGCATATGTTGTCAAAAGACAAGGAAGCTTTGTAAGAACAGGCTTGTTTTCAGGATCATATACCTTGTAATCTGTAGCATTGTCATCAAATGCATAATAGATTGTTGCACCTTCTGT
>JAILPB010000035.1 GCA_024690485.1 Butyrivibrio sp.
GGCAGAACGAAGGAAGTGAGGACTCCGATAGAGGATGATCCTGTTGGACATGAGAGGTGAGCTGCCATATAGGGATGGGTATGCATCGAGGCCATTTAAATCGTAATCAAAAGACGTTTTATTTGGAGTACCCATAAATAACTATATATCCGTCAATTTAGGCAAGGATTAGTCCATAACCAAGCAATCACTCAATCTGAGAATGAAAAAAACTAGGAATTTACACAAAAAACACTTGATTAATTGGAGAGGAAATTCTTTCCTATGATACAAAAAGTGCTCCGCAGGATGCACACTCGCGCGTATGGTATTTGTTGCATAAATGCAATCGCGTCTTCGTTTCACTTCGGTCGTTGCAGAACCGATGTCCCCCGGACATCGTGCAACGGCGCGAGCATGTTGCAAGCAACATGCTTTTTCATGATATAGCTTTGCATTTTCGAGCTTGTGTCTGCTTCGAGTACGCAAAATTTTATCTTATGTGAGAAGCAGAGCAATACTACTAAAGAAGGGTATACGGACATGGCAAAAAAGAAAATCAATCATTATTCCGGAATAGGCGGACAGGCAGTGCTTGAGGGCGTTATGATGAAGAATAAGGACCTCTACGCTGTAGCTGTAAGAAAGGATAATGGAGAAATAGCAGTAGAAGTAGATCATTACCAGGGGGCAGGTGAGAAGAGAGGACTTATGCATATTCCTTTTCTGCGCGGCGTATTCGCATTCTGGGATTCCATGGTTCTTGGAATGAAGGCTATTAACTTCTCTGCATCATTATACGGCGAGGAAGAGATCACAAAACAGAAGGATACGATCGAGGCCGAGAAAAAGGATAAGATACTGATGACACTTACTACAATGGTGTCAGTGGTTCTGGCTATCGGAATTTTTATGGTACTTCCCTATTACCTTAGTTCTCTTCTTGACGGATATGTAAGGAATAATTCTCTTATGGCCCTCATAGAAGGACTTATAAGAATTCTTATATTTATTATCTATATTCTTCTTATATCATGCATGAAGGATATCAGAAGACTTTTTGCATATCATGGTGCGGAGCACAAGTGTATTAACTGTCTTGAGAGAGGTAAGCCCCTTACTGTTGAGAATGTTAGAGAGAGCACAAGACTCCATAAGAGATGCGGAAGCAGCTTCATTTTATTTGTAATGCTTATAAGTATCATTTTGTTCTTCTTTATCAGAGTTCATTCAGTGCCCCTTAGAATAGTTATAAGAATTCTCCTTATACCTGTAATTGCGGGAATCGCATATGAGCTCATTAGAATAGCAGGCAGATTTGACAATATTATCGTAAAAATCTTTTCAGCTCCGGGACTTCTTCTTCAGAGACTTACAACAAAAGAGCCCGATGATGAAATGATTGAAGTTGGTATTAAGTCTGTAGAGGCAGTATTTGACTGGAAGGAATTTCTACAGGATTCTTTTGGATATAAATTTGAGGAAGAGTAATTTAGACTATGGAATATTCATTGGTTTATAAGGAAGGGGAAAAACGCCTTAAAGAGGCCGGCATATTGGAAGCATCTCTTGATGCGAGACTTCTTTTGGAGAGTGTATGTGGTACTAACCATAATACCCTTCTTGCACATGGCGACATGGATGTTTCAGAGGAAAATCTTGCGAAATACAGGGAGTATATTGAGAGACGAGTGAATCGTGAGCCGGTGGCTTATATTCTTGGAAACTGTGAATTTATGGGGATTGATTTCGAGGTTTCAAGCGATGTCCTTATCCCTAACCAGGATACGGAGATTCTTGCTGAGGAAGCCTTAAGATTCCTTCATGACGGTATGAGTTTTCTTGATCTCTGCACGGGTTCAGGATGTATTGCTCTTAGCATATTGAAGTACACTAATGATACTCATGCTACAGCTACAGATATTTCAGAGAAGGCTTTGGCTATTGCTGAAAAAAATGCAAAGAAGCTTTCTATGGAGGATAGATTTACAGCAGTTAAGACAGACATTTTTCCTGAGAAAACAGAGGAGAAATTCGATCTAATAGTTTCAAATCCTCCCTACATTCCTACGGCGGTGATAGACACTTTAGAGCCTGAGGTTAAGACCTTTGAGCCATTCATTGCCCTTGATGGAAGTAAGGACGGAATGAAATTCTATAACAGGATCATTCCCGAAGCCAAGGAGTATTTGTATAGAAACGGTTTCCTTATGGTCGAGATTGGATACGATCAGGGAGAGGCTGTAAAAAAACTTATGGAAGAAAACGGATATAAGGAAGTGCAGGTCATAAAGGATCTTGCAGGTAACGACAGAGTTGTAAGCGGCTGCTTCTTCTAGCTGGCTTAGCGTTTTTGGACCTAATGCGATGTTTGTGATTTGGGTCCTCTTTGTAGTTTGAAAATTGCTGATTCAGATAGATGGAGATATAGAAATGTTTAACAGACTAGAAGATACAGTTCGCAGATACGAAGATATAACTATGGAGCTTGGAGAGCCCACAGTAGCCGCAGATCAGAATAGATTTAGATCACTTATGAAGGAGCAGAGTGACCTTCTGCCCATAGTTGAAAAATATAAAGAATACAAAGACTGCAAGGAAATAATTGCTGACAGCGAAGAGCTTCTTTCATCGGAGTCTGACGAGGAAATGAAGGAGATGCTCAAGGAAGAGCTGGCAGAAGCCAAGGATAAGCTTCCTGAACTTGAGCAGGAATTGAAAATCCTTATGCTTCCCAAGGACGCTGATGATGACAAGAACGTTATCGTAGAGATCAGAGCCGGAGCGGGCGGAGACGAAGCAGCTCTTTTTGCTGCTGACATGTACAGAGTATACGTCAGATACGCTGACCGCCATGGCTTTAAGGTTGAGACCATGAGCGTGGAAGATACAGGTATCGGCGGAATGAAGTCTGTAAGCTTTAGCTTGTCCGGAGCAGGCGCTTATTCAAAGCTTAAGTATGAATCCGGAGTTCACAGAGTTCAGAGAATACCTGCAACTGAGTCAGGTGGAAGGATCCATACTTCAACTATTACGGTTGCCATCATGCCTGAAGCAACTGAAGTTGAAGTTGATATCGATATGAACGATTGTAAGTTTGATGTGTTCAGAGCATCAGGAAATGGTGGACAGTGCGTAAACACAACTGATTCAGCAGTAAGACTTACGCATATTCCCACAGGTATTGTTATATCCTGTCAGGATGAGAAGAGCCAGATAAAGAACAAGGCTAAGGCTCTTAAAGTGCTTAGAGCAAAGCTCTTTGACCTTGAGAGACAAAAGCAACATGATTCAGAGGCTGCTCTTAGAAAGAGCCAGGTTGGAACAGGAGACAGATCTGAGAAGATAAGAACCTACAATTTCCACCAGGGAAGAGTGACGGATCATAGAATAAATCTGACTCTGTACAAAATAGATGCTATAATGGATGGAGACCTTGATGAGCTTATTGATGCTTTGACTACAGCCAGTCAGGCGGAGAAACTGGCAGGTCTTTCCAATTGATCCAAATAGTAACTGTTTAACCTATTTGTGGCATAAAGCCTATTTAATGTGAGGGGTAACATGAACGATCAGATGAAACAGGAGCTTATTGAATGGGGCGTAGACTGGGAAGATGCTTCAGGACGCTTCATGGGTAAGGATGAATTATTTGCGAAGTTTTTGCTGAAGTTCCTTAATGACAAAAGCTATGAACAGCTTCAGCTTGCGCTTTCTAAGGAAAATCCCGAGGAAGCCTTCAAAGCCTGTCATACCCTAAAGGGAGTCACAAGTAATCTATCCCTTAACGGATTTAAAGATCAGGTATTTGAGCTTACTGAGATTCTTAGGGCAGGGAAACTTGATGGAGCAGATGAGCTTTTTGCACAGATAAAGGATAAGTATGTGCAGATAATTGAGATTCTAAAAAAATACGAGGAATAAGGCTTGTTTACCCTTCCTCGTAACTAATACCATTTGAATCAAGGAATGCTTTAACGTATTCATCCCATATTTTTTCATAGGATTTATCAAGGGTGAAACCTGAGAGAGCGGTGCCTGTTGTAATAGTAACCGCACCATCCTGGAACCTGATTATGAAAACAAGTGATGAAACAGCATTTAAAACTTCAGGAGAGTCTGCTTCCACAAGCAGCTCTTCTTTTTTTGCATCTGAAGCACACAGAATGAAGGTAAAACCAAGAGGTGTGTGCTTTCCCTTAATTATGTTGTAGCAGACACTTTTCATATCTGCCCATGACGAAAGGAGAGCCTGCGGAATTTCACTTTCATCGCTGTTTCCGAAAAACTCTTTGTGGATAGTGCCGTCTATTGTGTAGGTGTTGGCGGTGGTTATCTTTGCGCTTTCCATATAAAAATCATCAAATACTTCGGAAACAAGAAGCTTTGACATGAATCCTTTTGTGTTTTTTATTTGTAAAAGTATCATTTTATTACCTTAATCTGTGGATTATTGAAGCAGGGATGTGGATGAAGATCCTGCTGCACACTAAATATGATATCAATAAAAAGACTGTTTTTAAAGGGGATAATTATTTGAGAAATGCGAAAAGAAGGGCACTAATGCGGTTTCTGTTGTTTACTGATGTGTGCATTAATGCTAGAATATGTAGTACAAAAAACTATGTGTATTACTGTGGACGAGTGTTTGCCGCAGGGATTGGATGAAAGAAAGTATGAGTTATAAGATTGTTGTAGACAGCTGCACAGATTTGCCCAAGGAATATCACAGTGATCCCAGATTTGAGATTGTGCCGCTTGTTTTACAGGTTGGAGACCTGAACATATTGGATGATGAGACCTTTGACCAGCTTGATTATATCAAGAAGGTTGCTGAGTGTGAGACATGCGCAAAGTCAGCATGTCCTTCTCCTGACAGATATAAGAAAGCCTATGAGACAGATGCCGACGACGTTTATGTTGTGACATTGTCTTCAAAGCTTAGCGGAAGTTATAACAGTGCCCTTATTGGAAAGGACATCTATCACGAGGATATAGGCCCAAAGAACATTCATGTTTTTGATTCATTATCAGCTTGCTGTGGTCAGACAAACGTTGCCTTTAAGATTATGGAATATGCTGAGGCAGGACTTCCTTTTGAAGAGGTTATCAAGAAGGTCGAGGAGTACAGAGATGGGATGGATACTTACTTTGTTCTGGATTCCCTTGATACTCTCAGGAAAAATGGAAGACTTACCGGTATGAAGGCAATCGTTGCTTCAACCCTAAACATTAAGCCGGTTTGCTATGCGGTGGAAGGTACAATAGCTCAGTGGGGACAGGGTATCGGCATGAGAAAGGCTCTCATTAAGATGGCAGAGCTTGCAGCTGAGCGCATTAAAAATCCTGAAGAAAAGACTCTGATGATAACTCACATCAACTGTTACGAGAGAGCAGAGGTGGTGAAGGATCTGATTCTTTCAAAGGTTAACTTCAAGGATACTCTCATTGTGGATGGCGCAGGTGTTGCCACCACATACGCAGGTGACGGAGGAATTGTAGTAACCTGTTGATAGGACGCCCAGTTGCTACGTTGCCCACTCAGAAATGATTGTTTACGTCTACTCTGTATGACATCTCACTAAGCTCGATAGAACCTCGCTAAGTGATCTGCACATGCGCGCTGAATCACAAAAAATCAAAAGGAAGCAAAGCGGCTTTGCTTCCTTTTTTATGGAATAATCCGTATTCTACCGTTGCGAAGACGTTTTTAATTGGTTAGAATAAATCCTATGAATTCACTTGAGTTAATTATATTTTATTTGGCAGCAATCAACTTAA
>JAILPB010000046.1 GCA_024690485.1 Butyrivibrio sp.
CGCCTTCGCTCCGATACAAAAAAGATGCACATCAAATGATGTGCATCTTTTCTGTATCAAAGCGATAGACGGGGCTCGAACCCGCGGTCTCCACCTTGGCAAGGTGGCGCTTTACCAACTAAGCTACTATCGCGTATATGTAAACGAACAAGAATACGTCAGCTGGTATATTCTGTTCGCAGAGCGATAGACGGGGCTCGAACCCGCGGTCTCCACCTTGGCAAGGTGGCGCTTTACCAACTAAGCTACTATCGCATATATGTCAAGCCGCTCACGCGACGACAACTTGTATAATACATTACTGATCTACCCTTGTCAATAATTTTTTTATCTTTATTTTCAAGATTTTTTCGAGTGTAAAATACAAGTAAAAACCCCGGAAATCAGCCCAAATTTCTGATCCCGGGGTGTGTTACCCACGATTGGTAACTAATCTATATTATATTCCCTCTATCTAACAGAATAACTGCCTTTTGTTTCCCCTATAAGTTCTCTATATATTAAGGATGTGGGGCGTAAGATTTCCCAAGTCTGTTTCCCCTAATGATTCATTAGTATTAGTTCCCTCGCTAGTTGTTCCCTCTTTTTCTGATGAAAGATAATGTTCTGCGGTATTTGGTATGATGCAGGCAGAAGCACAAACTGTTAGAATAGTGGCAGACGTAAACCCATAAATGAATAGTGCAAAACTTTTTTTCATGTTTCCCTCCTAAAAGTGAAATTATTTCTCACAAGAATGATTATAGCACTATGCAATCAAATGTAAATAGCTAAATTACAAAAATAATACAAAATATGATAGAAATATGAGAGCAAATCGAAAAAGCCGCATAAATACGGAGTTTTTGAGTTGCGATTGGAGACAAAAAATGCCCCAAAGATTATCAACTTTTCTTAAAAATACGTATGGTGAAAAGGTTTACAGACTGTCTTTGACCTCAGGCTGCTCATGTCCGAACCGTGATGGAAGTATAAAAGGACCTGACGGAACCGTGATCAGCGGAGGCTGTACCTTTTGTTCTGAAGGAGGCTCAGGAGAATTTGCAGCGGGGATTGCCCCTGTTTCAGAGCAGATTGAAGAAGCAAAGGCACTTATTAGCAAAAAGACTGACGCAAAGCAGTTCATCGCCTATTTTCAGTCCTATACCAATACCTACGGGGATGTGAATAGATTAAGAGAGATGTATACGGAAGCCATTTCCAGAGATGATATCGTTGCTTTATCAATAGGAACAAGGCCTGATTGCCTTGGAGACGATGTGATTGAGATGCTGACTGACCTTAGAAAGATAAAGCCTGTTTGGATAGAGCTTGGACTTCAGACAATAAATGAAAAGACAGCTGAAGCGTTTAACCGCGGTTATAACCTCAGCGTTTTTGATGAGGCTTATAAGAAACTAAAGGCTATAGATGTAAGCGTCATAGTTCATGTGATTTTCGGACTTCCCGGTGAAAGTACTGAGGATATGCTTGGAACCATAGAGTATCTTGCGGATTTAAATCCTGCTCTTGATGGTATAAAGATTCAAAATCTTCAGATTCTTAAAAACACCCAGATGTATAGGGAATATCTTGAGAGTCCCTTCCACATCTTTGGACTTGAGGAATATACAGAGCTTGTGAAAAAGGCCCTTATGATCCTTCCGAAGGATACAGTTATCCACAGAATGACAGGAGATGGTCCAAGGAAACAGCTGGTTGCACCATTATGGAGCCTTGATAAAAAGAGAGTTCTAAATTACATGAATAAAGAACTCTCCGGACTTCTTGAATGATTTTGTGATTAAGGTGCGATTATCTTATTTATTTGGATATGGCGAAGAATGCTACAGCGCTTGCTGCAGCTACGTTTAGCGAATCAACTCCATGGGACATGGGGATAAGTACCGTATAATCGCAGGCATTTATAGTGCTATCAAGGAGTCCATCTCCTTCTGCGCCAAGGAAAATCGCAAGCTTATCACGGGATACAATATCCTTGTCATCTATTCGTCTGCTATCATCTCTAAGAGCCATAGCAATGGTGGTGTATCCTGCTTCTTTTAATGATGTAACATAATCATCATCTGGAAGGAATGTCCATGGAATCTGAAAGATCGTACCCATGCTGACTCTTATTGCACGCCTGTATAGCGGATCTGTGCAGCCCTTTGTAAAAAGTATCGTATCAATTGACAAAGCAGCAGCGCTTCTTACTATAGCGCCTACATTTGTGGGATTTGTGACATTTTCCAAAACGGCGATTCTGGAAGCTCCCCGGCATATGTCTGAAACAGACGGTAAAACCTGTCTTTTCATGGCGCACAGTACGCCCCTTGTAAGATGAAAGCCTGTTATATTAGAAAGTACGATATCCTCAGCGGCATATATTTTTGCCAAAGGATACTCTCTGGCAGCTCTTTCCAGTAATGGAGCAGCCTCTTTATCAATCTGATCCTTTTCTATAAGGAAAGATATGGGCTCATATCCTGCATTTAAAGCCCTCTCTATAACCTTGGGGGATTCAGCGATAAAAATCCCGGGCTCCGGTTCATTTATGTGATAGAGCTGGTTCTCTTTTTGTTCACTATATATAGAAAGCTCAGGTGAATTTAAATCTGTGATTTCATTTATTGGTAGCATGTATTTAACCTCTAATGTGCAATAATTACATACAGTATAACATGGTATAATAGAGGCATCGTCATCGAAAGCTGACAACTATCTTTAATATAAGGAATATATATGGGAAATACTTTTTATTTTTCTTTTGAACCAAAGCTTATGATATGGCTTCAAAGCGTCCTTGGTAAAAATGGTTCCAAGGCAGTAGGCTTTTTCTCTGAATTTGGAGAAGCAGAATTTATTATTTTTATACTTCTTATTCTATACTGGTGTGTTGATAAGGAGTTTGGTATATATGTAGGAACCAACGTGCTTATGGGACTTGTGTATGGCCCCCTTATCAAGAATATTGTTCTTAGGCGAAGACCATACTTTGATAATGAGATGATAAAGTGTTTTCGTCCTGTAGAAGCAGATGCGGATATATACAGCATTGCAGCTCAGGGTTTTTCTTTCCCGAGTATGCATTCAACAGTTGCAGTTACATTTTTTGGATCCCTTGCCAGATATGCCGGGAAAAGAATACTCACGGTCATAGCATTTGTAATACCGTTTTTAGTGGGGCTCTCCCGAGTAGTAGTTGGAGTTCACTATCCTACAGATGTGTTTGTTGGATGGGGAATGGGTATCGTCATAGTGTTTTTAATGCCTTATATATATGAAAAGGCAGGGAAAGACAGAAGATGGGTTGTAAACCTTGTGGTGTTCCTGATTGCCTGTGTTGGAATCTTTTATTGCAGGACAGAGGATTATTTCACTACACTGGGACTTATGGCAGGATTTTTCATTGCAGAGGAGTTTGAAAAAAGATATGTAAACTTCAAGATTACCAGAAATCCCATAAGGGCAGCATTGAGACTAATTGGAGGTCTGATAATTTTCTTTTCATTAAATACTATCCTGAAAATGCCTTTTTCCAAGGAGTTTCTGGAGTCATCGCAGATAGCAGCATTTCTTTTAAGAGCCTTAAGATATGCCGTGGTTATATTTGTGGTTACGGGCATTTATCCCATGATATTTGGGAGATTTTTTAAGCCTCAAAAGTGAAGAAGAGATATTGTTAAATAGCAGAAAGTAACCGGAAAGAGGAAAATGTCATGGGGGAAAAAATAGGATTATTTCTTGAAAGACTATTGCTTGTGCTTTATCACGTTATGATATTTGGAATACTGGGGCTACTTATGTTTGCCGGTAAAATAGGCTATTCCGAATATCATAAAAGAAGCTTCATTTTTCCAAATCCAATTCTTGGACTAATTGGTATAGCAGCATTTTGCCTTTTGCTGTTTTTGTTTTATAAGCTTAGAAATATAAAGTTAAATTTCTTAGTTATTTCACTGATACTGTTCGTTATATCTACAGTTACGATGCTTCTTTCTATGTATGGAGTTGGCTGGGATGCAGGAACGGTGGTTGATGACGCCTACAATGTGGCAATCGGCAACGAGATTTCGGGGGATTATTATTCCACATATCCCAATAACATGCTGACTTTTGTTATATATGCCAATATATTTAAGGCAGCAGTTCGTTTTGGAATCACAGATAAATCTGCAGTATGCGCTATAGCAGTGGTATTTAATTGCATATTGTTTTATCTGATAGGGCTCATGCTTTATAGCATCCTGAAAAAAAGCATACGCGAAAAATGGCTTGTTGCATTCGGAGTATTCTTATACTTTGTTTTTGTTCAGATGTCTCCCTGGACGTTCGTGCTTTATTCTGATAGTACCGGAATACTATTTCCTGTTCTTGTATTATGGCTTTACCTTGTTATTGATACAAATAATGCTGTAATAACCGGGTTGAAGGCGGTTTTGATCCTTTTTACTTCTATTTGCGGGTATTATGTAAAGGCAACAACTATTTTTGTTTTCATGGGTATCGTGGTAGTTGAATTTATAAATATGCTAAGGAGCAGAAAAAAACTTAATTCTATAGTATTCATTCTGATTGCGGTCCTGTTGTTTATCCCTGGTTACAAAATCTGCGATAAGGCGAAGGTTGTTACATTTGAAAAGACATCAGCTACGCAGTATAACAGCGAACTTACACTGACATTTTGGCACTGGTTAATGATTGGCTTAAATAAGGATAGCGACGGAACTTTTAATTTTGACGATGCTGAGCTATCTGCCTGGATTTCAAGTAGTGATGAGCGGGTATCAAGAAACAAATCCGAAATTAAAAGCAGGATAAGTGAGCTTGGAGTAAAGGGATTATCTGAACTCTATGTTCATAAATTACTGATAAATTATAATGACGGAACATTTGAAAACGGAGTTGAAGGAGCAGATTCCATAAGTGAAGAATACTTTGAGGACAATGTTTTTAATGGCATTTCCAGATATTTCCTAAGACCTGATAAGCCCGGATTTATAATATATATGGATATAGCCCAGGTAATATGGCTTGGAATATTGTTTTTCGCTTTTTGGATCAATAGCAAAGATAAGAGCGGAAAGATTCTAATGATAAGCCTTATGGGAATAACACTTTTCACAATGATCTTCGAAGCTCAGCAAAGATATTTATTTTTGTATACTCCAATCTATGTTCTTGCGGCCTGTATAGGAATCAGCAATATATTGGGACTTAGCAGACATAAACAATAGTTGGGTATTACTATTGACTTTTTTTCGTCCTGTGAATAAAATAAATCATAATTGCATAACAAAAGCTATGACGAAGACAGTATGTATTTTTGAAAAGCTGCAGAGAGCCTGCGGTTGGTGAAAGCAGGTGCGAGTACGAGATACAGAAAATCACTTCCGAGCTGCTTAATCGAACAGTTTTCTTTTAGTAGATTATGACGGAGTCTCCCCGTTATGGAGAAACATATAAAACCGTAAATTCGGGGAGTATGCGTAAATAGGTGGTACAGCGAGTTTTAACCCTCGTCCTTTTACAGGACGGGGGTTTTTTAATATCATAGGAAATTGCTTTCCTATGATATTAAAACGCTACGCGAAGATGCGCAGCTCGCGGAAAGGAAGTTAATTGCTTCGCAATACCGCTCGCGCGCAAAGATTTTGCAAGCAAAATCCTATTTTGTTTTGAAAGGAGTTTCAAATGTATAAGAAGGTTGACACAAATATGAATTTTGTCGCCCGCGAAAAAGAAGTCGAGCAGTTCTGGAAAGACCAGGACATCTTCCAGAAGAGCGTAGACACCCGTAGTCAGGGCGAGATGTATATGTTCTATGATGGCCCTCCGACTGCAAACGGTAAGCCTCATATCGGACACGTACTTACACGTGCGATCAAGGATATGATCCCCAGATACCGCACAATGAAGGGCTATACTGTTCCTCGTAAGGCTGGTTGGGATACTCACGGCCTTCCTGTAGAGCTTGAAGTTGAGAAGCTTCTTGGCCTTGATGGAAAAGAGCAGATTGAAGAATATGGTATGGAGCCTTTCATCAAGAAGTGTAAGGAATCCGTATGGAAATATAAGGGAATGTGGGAAGATTTCTCCGGCACAGTAGGTTTCTGGGCTGATATGGATCATCCTTACATCACCTATGATGACAACTTCATTGAGTCTGAGTGGTGGGCTCTTAATGAAATTTGGAAGAAAGGTCTTCTTTACAAGGGCTTCAAGGTAGTTCCTTACTGCCCTCGTTGTGGCACACCTCTTTCATCACACGAGGTTGCTCAGGGATATAAGACATTAAAAGAGCGTTCAGCAGTTGTTCGCTTCAAGGTTGCTTCAGAAGATGCATACTTCCTTGCATGGACAACAACTCCCTGGACACTCCCTTCAAACATCGGTCTTTGCGTAAACCCTGATGAGAAGTACATCAAGGTTAAGGCTGCTGATGGATATACATATTATCTTGCAGAAGCTCTTGCTGATAACGTACTTGGCGCTCTTGCTAAGGAAGAAGGTGAGAAGGCATACGAGGTTCTTGAGACTTATGTTGGTACAGACCTTGAGTACAAGGAATACGAGCCTCTTTATCAGTGCGCTAAGGATGAAGCTGACAAGCAGCACAAGAAGGCATTCTTCATCTACTGTGATACATATGTAACTATGACAGACGGTACCGGTATCGTTCACATTGCTCCTGCATTCGGTGAAGACGATGCTCGTGTTGGTAGAAAATATGATGCTCCTCTAGTACAGATGGTTGACGGCGAAGGTAAACTTAAGCCCGAGACTCCTTTTGTAGGCATGAGATGTAAGCCTACACAGAAGGAAATGGATGAAGGTGCAATCAGTGCTGATCCAGAGGTACTTAAGGACCTTGATAAGAGAGGACTTCTCTTCTCAGCACCTAAGATGGAGCATGATTATCCTCACTGCTGGAGATGTGGTACACCACTTCTTTACTATGCACGTTCATCATGGTTCATCAAGGTTACAGAAGTTAAGGATGACCTTATCCGCAACAATGCTGAGATCAACTGGATCCCTGAGTCAATCGGTAAGGGTCGTTTTGGTGACTGGCTTGAGAATATCCAGGATTGGGGTATCTCCCGTGACAGATATTGGGGAACACCTCTTAACATCTGGGAGTGCGATGACTGTGGTCACCAGCTTTCAGTAGGATCAAGAAAAGAGCTTGCTGAGCTTTCAGGAGATCCTTCAGCTGAGACAGTTGAGCTTCACAGACCTTATATTGATAAATTCGAGATCACATGTCCTAAGTGCGGTAAGAAGATGCACAGAGTTAAGGAAGTTATTGACTGCTGGTTCGATTCAGGTGCTATGCCTTTCGCTCAGCTTCACTATCCTTTTGAAAACAAGGAACTCTTCGAGAAGCAGTTCCCTGCTCAGTTCATCTCAGAGGCTGTAGACCAGACAAGAGGCTGGTTCTACTCACTCCACGCTGAGGCAACACTTCTCTTCAACAAGCCTGCATTTAAGAATGTTATCGTTCTTGGTCTTGTACAGGACGAGAACGGACAGAAGATGAGTAAGTCAAAGGGCAATGCGGTTGATCCTTTCGAGTCACTTGAGCAGTACGGTGCAGATGCAATCAGATGGTATTTCTACACTAACTCAGCTCCTTGGCTTCCTTCCAGATTTGCGGGTAAGACTGTTCAGGAAGGACAGAGAAAGTTCCTCGGAACACTTTGGAACACCTACGCATTCTTCGTATTATATGCAAACATCGACGGATTCGATGCTGCGAATTATAAGCTTGAAAAAGATAAGCTCACTGTAATGGATAAGTGGATTCTTTCTAAAATGAACACCATGATCGGTGAGGTTGATAAGAACCTTGAGAATTACAGAATTCCTGAAGCAGGAAAGGCTCTTGATAAGTTTGTAGACGATCTTTCTAACTGGTATGTAAGAAGATGTCGTGAGCGTTTCTGGGCAAAGGGAATGGAGCAGGATAAGATCTCTGCATACATGACACTTTACACAGCGCTTGTAAATGTATGTAAGGCAGCAGCTCCTATGGTTCCCTTCATGACAGAGGCTATTTACCAGAACCTTGTTCGCACAAGCGATCCTACAGCTCCTGAGTCAATTCACCTTTGTGACTTCCCTGTAGTAGATGAGGAGTTCATAGACAAGGATCTTGAGGAGAACATGGAGGAAGTTCTTGATATCGTTGTTCTTGGACGTGCATGCAGAAATGCAGCAGCAATCAAGAACCGTCAGCCTATCGGACAGATGTATGTTAAGGCTGAGAAGTCAGTTTCAGACTTCTATCAGGAGATCATCGAGGATGAGCTCAATGCTAAGAAGGTTACATTCACAGATGATGTAAGAGACTTCACAACATACACATTTAAACCTCAGCTTAAGACTGTAGGACCTAAGTACGGTAAAGTACTCGGCGGAATTAAAGAATACTTAGGTTCACTTGATGGAAATAATGCAATGGACGAGCTTAAGGCAAACGGTGCTCTTAAGTTTGAAGTAAATGGAACAGCAGTAGAGCTTACAGAAGAAGACCTCCTTATCGATATGGCTCAGAAGGAAGGCTTTGAGAGCAATGAGGATCACGGAATCACAGTTGTTCTTGATACTAACCTTTCAGAGGAGCTCCTTAACGAAGGCTTCATGTATGAAGTAATCTCTAAGGTTCAGACCATGCGTAAGGATTCAGGCTTCGAAGTTATGGATCACATCAAGCTTTCAATCAACGGCAACGACAAGATTGCTCAGATTGTAAAAGACAATGCTGATTCAATCTCAACCAAGGTTCTTGCAACAGAGCTTGTATACGACAGCAACGTAGCAAACGCCAAGGAATGGGATATCAACGGCGAGAAGGTTACAATCGGTGTTGAGAAGGTAAATGCTTAATTAGCTTGGTAAAAAAATAAACCGGCGGATGAAGGTTATTGCTTTCATCCGTCGGTTTTTGATTTTAAGGAAATACATATTAGTACTGAGGAACAATAGGCTTTACATTGTAATAGAATATCATTCCATCATAGTGATCAGCAGGTGCGTCCTTGAGGCGATATGCTGAGTGGAAGAAATAATAAAAGTTTGCAAAGCCTTCACCTACATCCCCCATTGATACATCTGAATGTATCAGGTCATAAAGCTCTTTGTTTTCTGCTTCTGAAATTGATGAGAAATCCAGAAGGAATCGCTTGTCGTCCATATATTTAGCCTGATATGCTATAGGATCGGCTGTTGTCATATAGAAATTTTTTCTCTGATATCCTTTAGAAACCATGCTTGAAACTTTTGAGTTGTCCGTGCCCTTGAAAAAATCACTTCCAAGGCTGTAATAGGAATCTCCTAATCTATTCTTAAGTTCACCACCCATACTTATGCGGGTTGAACTATTACCTTTTTTAGATATATGGCTATCGTGCGCGCCAAGCATGACTTTACCGGAACCAATTTCTTTTTCCAGATTAAGGATCCATTCTACATTATCAGCCATGCATATATCTCTTGCGTTGTATTTTTCTTTCGCATCGAGAAATAAATAATTAAAGCAAGTCAGGGTGTTTTCTACCAGCTTAAGGCCGTAGATAATATTTACATCTTTGCTATCAGATTTCATGGGTTCGATTACTTTTTTTAACTCGGACAGCTCAGCTTTAATCTCATTTATATCACCCTCAGTAAACGCCTGTGTTCTGGTTAGATCTACAAGGTAGTCTAATCCGGAGGTATTAATAGCTGTAAGGTTGTATTTAGCAAGGAACTTATGAAGCTGCATCACGCATTTTTCAGGGTTCTGCATATCAAAGCCATAAAATCTAAGACGCTTATCTTCTGATACTGTTGAATTGTATTCCTTCATCCAATCTAGAATATCAGCCATCTGCTGTGTATGATACAATTCGAAGACCATATTGTTGACGATGTCTCTGGCATTGCCATCTGCACCCTGAATGTATTCATTAGCTTCAAGACAATCGCCGAAATCAGCTTCCAGAGCAAAGGCTCTATAGTCATATTTTTCTACCAGTATTTTGAATATATCGAGCTTGAGTTCCTGGAACTCTATATTTCCGTGGGTTGCTTCTCCTAGACCGACAACATTGACGTTCTCAGGAATGGTGAAGTCGCTGACATTTACTGCTGCATCGATTACGTTTTTGTTTTTATGACTAGCAAGGACTGTTTCGTAGTTAAGAGCAATTGCAGTTAAAACTATAACCGCCATTATTATAATGAGTAATGCTTTTACGATTTTCTTTATAAATTTCATTTTTTATTCCCTTTATATAAATTTTTTTATTTTGCTAAGGCCTTGTTGTTACGAAAATTAGGATAACAAAAAAGGAAATGAAGAGCCTTTGATTTAGCTTACATTTCCTTTGGGTAATCTTACTATTTTGTAAGGTTATGGGATATTAACGGCGAGAAAGAATTGGTGCTGAGAGAGTCTGATATTTTATTGATTTGTAGTCAGCACAATATATAATGGAAATAACTCTTCTTTTGGAGGAAAGAGTTATCTTACATTTCGAGGGAGATTAGTAATGGAAAAAACTAGAAAACGACACATATTACCTATTGTTCTAATAGTTCTTGAAGGAATATTATTCTTATATCCTGTGCTTAAGAACGGTCTTATATATGGTTATGATTATCCTTTCCATCTTCATAGGATTGCTGCTTTGGCAGATTCATTAAAAAATGGGATTTTCCCGGCAAAAATACACCCGATTTCTTGTAATCAGTATGGATATGGGGTGGCCTTTTTTTATCCTGATTTCTTTTTATATATACCAGCAGGGCTAATATTGATTGGATTACCATTGGAAAATGCGGTAATAATATATTTTGTTTTAGGGTTTGTTATATGTGGAAGTATTAGTTATTTTGCTATGGAGTACTTTTTTGGTAGTAGAGCACAGGCTATGTTAGGAACGAGCCTGTTGATTGGAATGCCATTAGTATTCCATGCTTTGTATATTTATTTTTCAATAGGATCATATCTGGCAATCCTGTTTTACCCTGCTGCTATAGTTGGCCTACTTATTATGATATTGAAAGACAAAAAGAAATATGGAGCTGTTATCTATGCAATAGGGCTTTGTGGTGCGATTTTATCCCATAGTTCAAGCTTCATTATATTATTGGGGGGGTACTGCTAGTTCTATTTTTTGAGATAGATAATATAGTCAAAACTCCTAAGTCTTTTGCTGTGTTTACAGTATCAAGTTTTCTATCAATGTTGATCACATCCTTCTATTGGATTCCTGCGCTTGAACAGGTTATGCATGTTACCTTCAAAGCACAAACGGATCCTCTTTACCATTTTAAAGACCATTTGTTAGAATATGACCAGCTTACTACCATATTTTTTGGTGTTGTAATGATTATTATAATGCTTTTTGTGTTTATAGTATGTTTGATTAGTAAAGTAAAGCACAAGGAGGGATATAGTCTATCCAACAGGTTGATTCTTTTATCACTTCTCATTATTGTTTGTTTGCATCGTAATCCGCTATGGAATATGTTTGCAGAAAAACTGAATTTCTTTCAGTTCTCGTTTAGATTTATGCCTCTAGAGGTCACGCTTGTAGTTATTGCTTTTTGTAGCCTTCCGATAATTAGGACTGCATGTAAAAAAATAGAAAATAAAGAAGTGACATTCTTTGTAGTTTTCGCTTTTATCATAATGATTACAACAAATTATAATTTCTATCTTGTGAATGCTGATGGAAAAGATATGATGCAATATATAGATGAGACGACTGAGAATATCTTGCAGATAAATGGTGTTGGAACAGGTGAAGAGTGGCTTCCGTCAAAATGTTTAGTTGATGCTTTGACGGAGACAAACGCATCTAAAGCAAATGATGGTTCAGGTGCTGATGGTGTAAAAGCACAAAACGGAAAGATTTATAATGTTTGGCTTCTATTGGATAAAGAATACTATGATGTACCATATGTTTATTACTATGGATATAAAGCATATCTGTTAGATGAAAATGAGAAAATTACAATGGAGTTACGGACAGATATCGCCAAGGATGACAATGGTCTTCTTAGAGTATATATGCCTGAAAATCAGTCTGGAGTTGCTCAGATAATGGTTACATATAGAAAGACATTGGCTCAGAAATTCAGCTATGTTCTTAGTATAATAAGTGTTGTTTTTGTTTTGGTTTGGCTATGGATTTCATCAAGATTTCAAATAGTGAGGAGAAAATAAAATTGTTTTATATAATAGACTGACTTCTACTAAATTACTAGATTTTCATTAGTAAATAGCCCCAAAGTTATCCGCTTGGAAATGTGCCGTTCTCGGACGAGGATGTTGATTTTCATAACATATTGTGTGTCAAATGCTGATTGCTCTGAGCAAGGCGAAATGAGGCATTTGACACACAATATGTTTTAGAAAATCACACCGCAGACGTAAACAAGCATTTCCAAGCGGATGACTTCGGGGCTGAGATAAATGAAGGCTGCCACGTAAGTGGCAGCCTCAGTCATTAAAGGAGGTTCTCGTCTTTTACGATCTTAACGATGCGGCTGGTTCCGAGTCTGTCTGCACCAAGCTCCATGAATTTTTCAGCGTCAGCGATGCTTCCGATACCGCCTGCAGCCTTCATCTTAACGTTGGGGCCAACATGCTTAGCGAAAAGCTCGATATCTGCAAATGTAGCACCTGCAGTAGAGAAGCCTGTAGAAGTCTTGATGTAGTCTGCCTTAGCTTCTGTAACAAGCTCGCACATCTTGATTTTTTCTTCATCTGTAAGGAGACATGTTTCGATGATAACCTTGAGGATGTGGTCGCCACAAGCAGCCTTGATCTCCTTGATTTCGTTCAGAACATAGTCATAATTCTTAGCCTTGAGCTCACCGATATTGATAACCATATCAATCTCGTTAGCACCCTTCTCAAGGGCATCCTTTGTCTCAAATACCTTAGACTCTGTTGTCATGTTTCCGTTAGGGAATCCGATTACAGTACAGATGTTGAGCTTACCATTTGTGTAATCATGTACACGCTTGATGTAGCATGGAGGAATGCAGATTGATGCAGTCTTATACTTCATGCCGTCATCAGCGATCTCCTTTATCTGATCCCATGTAGCTTCCTGCTTTAAAAGAGTGTGGTCACAGTGATTTAAAATTGTTTTGATATCCATAATATTCGCCTTTCATAAACTTAATCATTAAATAAAAATTGGGGACAAATAATTATTTGCCCCCAACAAATAAACTTTTGTCTGTTATCTCTGGCCCTTGTCGTAAGGGATACCTTCTGCCTTAGGAGCTCTGGAGTTCTTGGATGTGAAAGCAAGAACGAGGAGAGAGATTACATAAGGCATTATGTTATATACAGTTCCTGAGATTGGAAGTGCCTGAAGTACTCCGATACCCATGTATACGTTTGAAAGAGATCTAAATACAGCAAAGAGGATTGCTGACCATGCGATTCTTTCGGGTTTCCACTGGCCAAAGATCATAACTGCCAGTGAAAGGAAACCTGCACCGGCTACACCGTAGTCAAAGTGCCATGTGGAGTTTGCAGCCGCGATGTAGATGATACCACCGATTCCTGCAAGGAAACCTGAGATGATAACACCGGCATAACGCATGCCGTAAACACTGATACCAACAGATTCTGCAGCCTGTGGATGCTCACCGCAGGCACGGAGTCTTAAAGCAAATTTTGTCTTATAGAACATTACTATAGCGATTACAAGAAGAAGTGCAGCTACTACGATAAACCAGCTAAGCTGAATTCCTCCAAGTGTAAACATAAATGCATCGTGTCCTTTAACGTAGTCAAGCTTTGCTGAGAAGTCTGTACCGTTTGAACGAGCTGTGTTAAATGCCTTTACAATAACGGTAGCAGCTGCTGTAGCAAGCATGTTAAGAGCTGTTCCAATAAGAGTCTGGTCTGCGTTAAAGTTAATGCAGGCAACTGCAATAAGGAGTGATGAAACCATTCCGGCAACTGCTGCTGCGATAAGTGTAAGACTTATGATTGTGAATTTTGATGCATCATCAGGTAAGAGAACCATTACCATGGCACCCGCCATAGCACCAAATACCATTATTCCTTCAAGTCCCAGGTTAATAATACCGCTTCGCTCTGAGAACATACCTCCAAGTGCTACGAGGATCAAAACAGCGGAGAAAATAAGTGTGTATTGAATAAGTAATCCCATATTCTCACACCTCCTTCTTATGGGCCGTTTTGTCAGCGGCATCTTTATTTGCCTGGTCTTCACCGGGCTTAAGTCCAAGTTTGTTAGTAGGCTTGTTCATGATTGTCTTAAAGAACAGAACAAATCCGCACAGGTAAATGATAATAGCGATCATGAGATCTGCAACCTGAGGGTTGTAGTAGTTTGTGTTAAGGTACTGACCACCAAGAGTGATGTACTCAACAAACAGACCTGCAAAGATTGCACCGATTGGATGAAGTCCTCCGAGGAATGCAACGGCAATTCCTGAGAAGCCCATTCCTGGAACGGATGAAGCAATCTTGTAATGCTCGATACCTGTAAGGTAGTAGAGACCTGCTGCAAGACCTGCAATAGCGCCTGAAATAACAAGGCTTAAGATGATATTTCTCTTTGCATTCATTCCTGCATATTTAGCAGCGTCCTTGCTGTGTCCTGTTGCCTTGAGCTCGTAACCAAAGGTTGTCTTATTGAGAACCCAGAGGATTACGATAGCAACAATGATTGTAAGAGGAACAGCAATAGTTACATAAGTGTTATTACCAAAGAGATTGCTTAAGAATGTAGGAAGAAGACTATTCTTACTTACATTATATGTCTCTGATTTGGTAGTGTTCATAACCTTCTTGTTTCCAAGAATGATGTTGCAGATATAAAGAGCTATCCAGTTAAGCATGATACCTGCAATAACTTCGTTTACATTGCAATATGCCTTGAAGAATCCGCAGATGCATCCCCATAAAGCGCCTGCTGCAATAGCAGCCAGAATGCATAAGAACCAGTTCCATTCAAGAGCAATTCCTGTGTAAAGACTTGCGATAATACCAACTGTATACTGACCTGCACAACCGATATTGAAAAGGCCTGTCTTATATGCAAAGAGGATTGCCTCAGCACATAAAACTACAGGAACAGATTTTACGAGGGTTGAACCAAGATAATACAGAAGGTTCGTTTTGTTATTAGCATATTTAAAGAAGTTTCTCAGGATAGCAAACATACCCTCAGCTGCGTGTCCAGGATTCATGAAGAATAAGATGATGAATCCTAAAAGGATACCAAGTATCGCACACAGAACAGATGCAATCAGTGTCTGAAATCCGGATTTTTTGAAAAGACTTGTTTTTTCTTCCACCTTTATGCCTCCTTTCCGGTGTCACGTTTTGCACCTGACATATAAAGACCGAGTTCCTGAAGAGTAGTCTTCTTGGGATCAACCTCACCAACGATCTCGCCCTCGTACATAACAAGGATTCTGTCAGAGAGGTTCATAACTTCATCAAGCTCAAGTGAAACAAGAAGAATAGCACTTCCTGCATCACGCTCTTTTACGATAGCTTCGTGAATCTTCTCAATAGCACCAACATCAAGACCACGTGTAGGCTGTACAGCCACAAGAAGCTTGTGTTCTCTGTCCATCTCGCGGGCAACGATGGCTTTCTGTTGGTTACCACCTGACATTGCACGAACGATAGTCTGTGCACCCTGTCCGGAACGAACATCAAAAGCCTCAGCCAGTTTGTCTGAATACTTTCTCGTTTTGTCCTTTTTAAGGAGTCCGTTCTTTGAAAAAGCAGGCTCAAAATATCTCTGGAGGATCATGTTTTCCTCGAGAGTGTAATCAAGAACAAGACCGTGCTTGTGTCTGTCCTCAGGAATATGGCTCATTCCGTGAGTATTTTTATAGCGGATAGATTTCTTTGTGATATCTTCGCCACAAAGTGAAATTTTACCGCTCTCTATATCATCAAGACCTGTAAGAGCGCCTACGAATTCAGTCTGACCGTTTCCGTCGATACCTGCGATACATACGATCTCGCCTGCACGAACATTAAATGAAACATTGTGAACAGAATCCTTTGAATGAAGCTTACTCTTAACGCATACGTTTTCAACCTTAAGGACTTCTTCCTTAGGCTGGGCCTCATCTTTATCAACAGCAAATTTAACGTCACGACCTACCATCATAGAAGAAAGCTCTTCCTTTGTGGTGTTCTTAACATCAACAGTGCCGATGTATTTTCCTTTTCTGAGAATTGAACAGCGATCTGCAACAGCCATGATCTCGTTAAGCTTATGAGTGATGAAGAGAATTGACTTACCTTCTGCGGCAAGTTCCTTCATTATCTTCATGAGCTCGTCTATCTCCTGGGGAGTAAGAACGGCTGTAGGTTCATCGAAAATAAGGATGTCATTGTCCCTGTAAAGCATCTTAAGAATCTCGACACGCTGCTGCATACCAACAGTGATGTCTTCGATAAGAGCATCAGGATCAACCATAAGATTGTATTTATTTGAAAGCTCAAGGACTTTCTTTCTAGCTTCAGCCTTTGTCAAAAAGCCGAATTTACTGGGTTCGGAACCAAGGATAATATTGTCCAGAACAGAAAAAATGTCTACCAGCATGAAGTGCTGATGGACCATACCAATACCTAATGCGGTAGCGTCATTTGGGTTATTGATCTTAACCTCTTTGCCATCTTTTTTGATAACACCTTTTTCGGGTGTGTAGTGACCAAAGAGTACACTCATCAGAGTAGATTTTCCAGCACCGTTTTCACCAAGCAGTGCATGGATCTCGCCGCGCTTTAACTGCAACGTAATGTCATCGTTTGCAATTATGCCCGGGAATTCTTTTGTGATATGCAACATTTCAATTACATAATCTTCCATAAGAGGCACACCTTCCTAAAAAAATATATTTGAATATATATTAACATATTTTGACCAGTTCTGTACTAACAAATGAGTAAGAGTACAGTACTGTGTAAGCGCAAAAAAAGAGGAAGGATAAAATCCTTCCCCTCTTAATTATGTAATTGTCAATTAGTGGATGTTGTCGAACTCGTTAACAGTGATATCTGTTGCAGGCATTGCATCGATATCGCTAGAAACTGTTACATCACCGTTGAACATAGCAGAAACAAGTGCGTTGTAATCATCTACTGTGAAGTTCTTCATTGTCCATGTATCTGTAGGAAGCTGTACATAGTTGAGAGAAGCATCATCACCTGAAACAAGACCAAGGTTCTGAATCTGTCCAGCGTACTTGCTCCAGTTACCTGCAAAGAGGTCTGTAAGAGTAGCGTTAACTGTTGCAGCAAGACCCTTCATAGCTGATGTTACGCAAACACCTTCGCCATAGAGACCATCGATTGTGCCAGCCTGGTCAACGTCAACACCAACAACCTTGCCGTCTACCTTCTTAGCGGCCTCACCAGCTGATGTGAAGATACCACCACCGCAAGCGAATACAATCTCAGTGCCGTTGCCATACCATGTATCCATAACTGCTGTAACAGACTCGTCACCGAAGAACTGTCCGCCGTATACATAGTTAACTTCTACGTCAGAAGCGTTGCCAAGATCCTTTGCAGCATCGTTAGCACCCTGAACGAAACCGTAACCATAACGGATAACGGCAGGAACTGCCATACCACCAAGGAAGCCAAGCTTTGTGTAACCTTCCTTAACTACAGCGTAACCAGCCATGTAACCAGCAAGCTCTTCCTGGTATGTGAATGAGCAAACGTTTGAAGGAAGCTCAGTCATGCCAGCGCCTTCGAAATCACCCTGGCTGCAGTCAAGAGCGATGATTGTAACATCAGGGTTAGCATCTGCTACAGAAGCGATCATGCCTGCGAAAAGGTATCCGGGAACTACGATTACATTGTAACCATCAGATACAGCGTTGTTGAAAGCTGCGATACGAGCCTCGTCAGAATCCTCTGTGGGCTTGTAGTACTGGAAGTCAGCACCGTTGTCAGCTGCGAAAGCCTTAGATGCTTCGTATGTTGTCTGGTTGAATGACATATCTGTGATGTCACCTGAGTCTGTGATCATAGCGATCTTGTAGTCGCCAGTAGCTGCTGTCTCAGTAGCCTCTGTCTCTTCCTCAGTAGCCTCTTCAGTTGTCTCCTCAGCAGCTTCTGTTGTTTCCTCTGTTGCTGCTTCTTCAGTAGATGTCTCCTCTACTGCTGTCTCAGCTGTCTCTGTGGGCTCTGCTGAAGAACCGCCACAAGCTACAAGGCTGAAAGTAAGTGATGCTGTGAGCATCATAGCAAGTAACTTTTTCATAATGTTCGTCTCCCTTTCTATAATTAAAAACATTATAAGTTTCGTTACGAAATTAATCGTAACCCTATTGATTATATCCATATATGTGGTTTTTAACAAGTCGTAATATTTTTTGCATAATATCGAGTATTTATACACTTTTTATAATGCTTTGCCTAGTAACATATGCCATTTTGCGATACAATACAGAAGTAATGCATCTATTACGAGGAGGCTGCATATGAAGAAAAAACGATTATCTTTTGACAAGGAACTATTCAAGCGAAGTGTTTTATATAATGTAAAAACACTTTACAGGAAGACTATTGAAGAAGCGACGCCACATGAGATATTTCAAGCTTCAGCTTATGCAATAAAGGATGCAATAGTCGATCACTGGATGACAACGCAGAAGGCTGCAAACGAGCAGGATCCTAAGATTGTTTACTACATGTCCATGGAATTTTTGATGGGACGCGCCCTTGGTAATAACCTTATTAACCTGCAGGCTTATGATGCAGTTAAGGAGGCTCTTGAGGAGCTGGATGTTGACATTAATATAATAGAAGACGAAGAGCCGGATGCAGCTCTTGGTAACGGCGGACTTGGACGACTTGCCGCTTGTTTCCTTGATTCCCTTTCAACTCTTGGCTATCTGGCTTATGGATGCGGAATCAGATATAAATATGGAATGTTTAAGCAGATGATAAAGGATGGATATCAGGTAGAAGTACCGGATAACTGGCTTGAAAACGGCAATCCTTTCGAGCTTAGACGTCCTGAGTATGCAAAAGAAGTTAAATTTGGCGGATACGTCAATGTATTCGTTGACGACAGGGGAAGAAATGTTTACAGACAGGAGGGATATCAGTCCGTTAGAGCTATACCCTATGATCTGCCGGTTGTGGGCTATGGAAACGGTGTTGTTAATACTCTTCGTATCTGGGACGCTGAGCCGGTCAATTGTTTCGAGCTGGATTCTTTTGATAAGGGTGATTATCAGAAGGCCGTTGAGCAGGAAAATCTTGCAAGCCAGCTTTGCGAAGTTCTTTATCCCAATGACAACCATGTTGCAGGTAAAGAGCTTAGACTTAAGCAGCAGTATTTCTTTATTTCTGCGTCTGTTCAGACTGCGCTTAAGAGATATCTTCGTCACCACGACGATATTACAAGATTCTATGAAAAAGCAGTTTTCCAGTTAAATGATACGCATCCCACAGTAGCTGTGGCAGAGCTTATGAGGCTTCTCCTTGATGAGTATTACCTGCCCTGGGATACAGCCTGGGAGGTAACCATGAAAACCTGCTGCTATACTAACCACACGATCATGGCCGAAGCTCTTGAAAAATGGCCTATTGATCTTTTCCAGAGATTACTTCCACGTATTTATCAGATTGTTGATGAGATCAACCGCAGATTTGTTGATCAGATCATGCGCCAGTACTCTAATCTGCCCAGCATTGATGTGCAGGATAAGATAAGAAGCATGGCAATTCTCTATGACAATCAGGTAAAGATGGCTCATCTTGCAATCGTTGGCGGACATTCCGTAAACGGTGTTGCAAGACTTCATACAGAGATCTTAAAGCAGAGAGAGCTTAAGGATTTCTATGAGATGATGCCTGAAAAATTCAATAATAAGACCAACGGAATCACTCAGAGACGTTTCCTTATGCATGCTAATCCCCTTCTTGCAGAATGGGTAACTAAGAAGGTTGGAGACGGATGGATCACAGATCTGTCAGTTATCGGCGGCCTTAAGGACATAGCAGGGGACAAAAAAGCTCAGAAAGAGTTTATGGATATTAAATTCGAGAATAAGAAGCGCCTTGCTAAGTATATTAAGGAGCATAACGGTATTGAGGTTGATCCCAAGTCAATTTTTGATGTACAGGTTAAGCGTCTCCATGAATACAAGAGACAGTTCCTTAATATTCTGCATGTAATCTACTTATATGATACTTTAAAGGCACATCCTGATATGGAGTTTACTCCAAAGACCTATATTTTCGGAGCAAAGGCAGCAGCCGGATATCAGACAGCCAAGCTTACAATTAAGCTTATTAACTCCGTTGCAGATGTGGTAAACAACGATCCTTCCATAAAAGGAAAACTGAAGGTGGTTTTCATAGAAGATTACAAGGTATCAAATGCTGAGCTGATCTTTGCGGCAGCAGATGTATCTGAGCAGATATCAACAGCAAGTAAGGAGGCTTCCGGAACTGGTAACATGAAAATGATGCTTAACGGTGCCATCACTCTTGGTACACTGGACGGAGCTAACGTTGAGATGCTGGAGGAAGTCGGAAAAGATAACATGATCATCTTTGGAATGACTTCGGAAGAGGTTATTGCCTATGAAAAGAACGGCGGATATAACCCGGGAGAGATCTACAACAAGGATCCGAATGTAAAGAAGACTTTGGACAGGCTTGTGGATGGAACATTTTCCAAGGACAAGGAGCTCTTTAGGCCTTTGTACAACTCTCTTCTTAATACTATTAACTCAAATAAAGCAGATCAGTACTTCATATTGAAGGACTTCAATTCATATTTGGAGGCACAGAGAAATGTGTCAGAGCTATACAGAGATGGTAAGAAATGGGCAAAAATGGCTATTTTGAATACTGCATGCTGTGGCAAGTTCTCTTCTGATCGAACAATACAGGAATATGTTGATGAGATATGGCATATTGACAAACTTGTATTATAATAGACAGAAAAAATCGTAGGAGGAATGCAGTAAATGATCAAAACGTTACAGGCAGGGGGATATCTGGTAAATGGTGCTGAGCTTATACCCGATGGACCGGAAGCAGCAGAGGCAGTAAAGGCTAAAACGGGTATTAGTCCGGATAAGGCAGAAGCAAAGAAGAATACTATAGCTTATGGTATTCTCAAAGACCACAACACATCAGGCACTATGGATAAGCTTGAGATTAAATTCGATAAGCTTACCAGCCATGACATAACCTATGTCGGAATCATTCAGACAGCCAGGGCGTCAGGTCTTGAAAAGTTTCCGATACCTTATGTTTTGACCAACTGCCATAACTCTTTGTGTGCAGTAGGTGGTACCATCAACGAAGACGATCACATGTATGGTCTTACAGCTGCCCAGAAATACGGCGGAATCTATGTTCCACCTCATCAGGCAGTTATCCATCAGTTTGCAAGAGAGATGCTAGCAACAGGTGGTGGAATGATCCTTGGTTCCGATTCACATACAAGATACGGAGCTCTCGGAACAATGGCAATGGGTGAAGGTGGTCCTGAGCTTGTAAAACAGCTCCTTAACCAGACCTATGACATTAACATGCCGGAAGTTGTTGCTATTTACCTTACAGGCGAGCCTATCCACGGCGTAGGACCTCAGGACGTTGCTCTTGCTATCATTGGAAAAGTATTTGGCGACGGATATGTAAAGAATAAGGTAATGGAATTTGTAGGACCCGGTGTAGCATCGCTTAGCGCTGATTTCCGTATCGGCATAGATGTTATGACAACTGAGACCACATGCCTTTCATCTATCTGGCAGACTGATGATGAGATTAAAAACTTCTATGATATTCATGGAAGAAGCGGAGATTACAAAGAACTTAAGCCCGGAAACGTTGCATACTATGACGGCGTAGTTGAGGTCGACCTTTCAACAATCAGACCTATGATCGCAATGCCTTTCCATCCCAGTAATACATATGAGATTGAGGAAGTAAATGCAAATCTCGAGGACATTATTGCTGATGTTGAAAAGAGAGCAAAGGTAAGCTTTGGTGACAAGGTTGAGTATTCACTAAGAAGCAAGATAAAGAACGGCAAATTCATGGTAGATCAGGGTGTCATCGCAGGCTGTGCCGGCGGTGGATTCGAGAATATCTGCGCAGCAGCAGACATTCTTGAGGGCAGATTTACCGGAAATGACAGATTTACACTTAGCGTATATCCTGCTTCCACACCTATCTTTATGGAAGTTGTTAAAAATGGTGTTGCAGCTAAAATCCTTGAGACAGGTGCAATTCTTAAGACAGCTTTCTGCGGACCTTGCTTTGGTGCCGGTGATACTCCTGCAAACAATGCATTCAGTATCCGTCACTCAACAAGAAACTTCCCCAACAGAGAAGGTTCAAAGGTTCAGAACGGTCAGATTGCATCAGTTGCTCTTATGGACGCTCGTTCAATTGCAGCAACAGCAGCAAATCAGGGTGTTCTTACTCCTGCAACTGAGTTTGACGGCAAGTTTAATAAGTACACATACCATTTTGATAAGGAAATATACGCTAATCGCGTATTTGATTCCAAGGGAAAAGCAGATGACAGCGTAGAGCTTCAGTTTGGTCCTAACATCAAGGATTGGCCCAAGATGACAGAGCTTACAGAGAACGTTCTTCTCCGCGTTGTATCTGAGATTCATGATCCGGTTACTACAACTGACGAGCTTATTCCTTCAGGAGAGACAAGTTCTTACAGATCTAATCCTCAGGGACTTGCTGAGTTTACTCTTTCAAGAAAAGATCCTGAGTACGTAGGTAGAGCAAAGGCTGTATATGCTGAGGAATTAAAGAGACGAGAAGACACAAACCTTGCAGACCTTAGCCCTGAATTTAGTGAAGCAGTAAAGACTGTTTTGGCAGCTTTCCCTGATGTAAACAGCAAAAACACAGGTATCGGTTCTACTATCTTTGCAGTAAAGCCCGGCGATGGCTCAGCAAGAGAGCAGGCTGCATCATGCCAGAAGGTTCTTGGCGGATGGGCTAATATTGCAAATGAGTATGCAACAAAGAGATATCGTTCAAACCTTATCAACTGGGGTATGCTCCCGCTTCTTATAGAGAAGGGTGACCTTCCCTTCAAGAACCTTGATTTCATCTTCCTTCCCGGAATCAGAAAGGCAGTTGAGAACAAGGATGAGAAGATTAAGGCAATAGCTATTTCAGGTGGAAAGACAACAGAGTTCACAATGACAATGGGTGAACTTACAGACAATGAGAGAGAGATAATTCTTGACGGTTGCCTTATAAATTACAACCGCGCCGGCAAGAAATAAAACATTAACTATGAAAAACACTAAGATGATAAGTGGTCTTGTGGCGGCACTGATGCTGGTGCCGGCCACAGCGTTTTCCTTAACGGGATGCAATAAGGCCACCCCAAGCGTAAAAACAGAGACTACAGTGTTGGAGCAGGAGACGCATAAAGCGGACCCTGCTCCCAATGTTGTATATGAAATCCCTACAGTTGTTCCAAGAACGCTGGTAGACCAGAACGGATACAGGACAGGGGCCGAGAAATCAGTAGTGTTTAGGGGAGAGAATCTTCCTGAGGTGTTCTATGTGTTTAATATGGATACCAATGAACTGGAGTACACAGGACAGATAAGAGAAAATACTTTCGATGCTGAGAGCGGAGAGCCCACCGGGATAGGTTACTTTACAGATATGACCACAGATGGTAATTACTACATCTACACGGATACTCTGGGAAGTTCGTATAGTTTTAATATAAAAAATGATCTCTACGACAATATATTCAATGAAGCCTGCAGAACCTACTATTTAAACAGATGCGGCATGAATTTGTCGGAGGGACTTGCAGGAGAGAAGGCCCATGCAGCCTGCCATGTAAAGGAAGCTCATCTTCAGGAGGATTCTTCTAAAACTCTGGATGTTACCGGGGGATGGCATTTAAATGCACAGGCAGACAGAGACGCAGTTCAGGGCTGCAAGATAGCGCAGAATCTTCTTCTTTCCTACGAGATGAATCCGGAATCTATCGGAGATGAATCAGGGATACCCGAGAGTGGAAATGGAATACCTGATCTCCTTGATGAAATAAAGTACGAAATTGACTGGCTTATGAAGATGCAGGATGAGCGAACCGGCGGAGTTTACGGAGCTGCTCTCACTGTAAGAGACGGTAGCGATCTCCTTGAAAGCGATGTTGAAGTTACACCCATAACCATGGAGGCAACCATCAGATTTGCGGCGCTTCTTGCGGACTTCAGTTACCAGTATCAGAGCTTTGATCCTGAATATGCAACCACTTGCCTTAAGTGCGCGGACAGAGCCTACAGCCTTTTTGTTAATACAGAGGATATTAGTTCAAGCAGCCTCGGTTTTCATGCTGCAGCCCAGCTCTATAGGGCAACCGGTGCTTCCTCATATGAGACAGTGCTTACTTCATTTTTTGGGAAAAGTGATTTTTCCACTTTATTTAATGACGATGAGGATGTATTCTTAGGCGGTGTTGTTTACATATCCACAAGTCAGAAAGTAAATGTGGATACATGCAGTATGATCATGAAACTTTTGATGAAAAAGGCCTCCAAGGTGGCAAATGATGCTAGAGCGTCAGCTTATCTTGTGACGGATGAGAAAGACCATGCAAAAATACTTGATGATATGAGAACTATAACCATAACTGACCATATCATCTATAATTATGAATACACGACGATTATAGAAAATCATGCTCATTTCCTGATGGGAAGAAATCCGGAGGCTGTAAATTATGTTACAGATACAACGGAGCACACCTTCCTTGATACGGATGAGGGCACGGGAATAATGAATCAGCCCCTTCTGAATGCGAAATTCATTTTTATGGTCAGTGTTATAAAGGAGTAAGAGTGATGAATGTCACTATAGACGGTTTAGATATAAATTACAGAGACGAAGGACAGGGATCACTTCTGGTTCTTCTCCACGGATGGGGATCAAATGTGGATCTCTTCGATGGGATTTTCAGATTCGCATCAAAGAAATACCACGTCGTAGGTATGGATATGCCGGGATTCGGAAAAAGTGATGAGCCAAAGGAACCTTGGGAAGTAAGCGACTTTGTGGACTTTGTAATTAAGTTTGTAAAAGAGCTTTATCCTGAAGAGAAGGAGATTATGTTCCTTGGTCATTCCATGGGTGGAAGAGTAATCATCAAAATGATAGGAACAAAGTCTGAGGAGGAGCTTGGATTCAAGATTCCCAGAGTTATCCTTACTGACAGCGCAGGAATTAAGCCTGTTCCTTCAGCAAATCAGTCCAGTCGTACCAAGAGATATAAGAGATATAAGGCAATTCTTACGAAGACAGGAATTGCAAAGGTATTCCCGGGAACCCTTGAGGCCCTGCAGAAAAAGTTTGGATCTGCTGACTATGCGGCAGCTTCGCCAATTATGAGGGCAAGTCTTGTAAAAGTGGTTAACGAGGACCTTGCACCATATATGCCAAAGCTTACTATGCCTGCCCTTTTAATATGGGGAGATAAGGATACGGCAACACCTCTGTCAGATGGACAGAAGATGGAGGAACTTATGCCGGAGGCAGGACTTGCGGTAATTCCCGGAGCAGGTCATTATTCCTTCCTTGATAATCAGTACATGTATAATAAAATTCTGGGAAGCTTTTTAAATATTGAGATGTAAATCTGCATGTCGCAGTTTACAAAAGAGGATTTAGTATGAGTTATGTTTTGACAATAATTTACTTTATAGCATATTTAGCAGCAGCAGTTTTAGGAATCAGGTATTACACCCATATGCTGCAGCTTTCATCATATCAGTTTCAGGGTTATTTCAGATTTTTGAGATCAAAACCCCACAGATATGGACTTCATGTGGGATTTTTATGCATAACGATTCTTGCGGGAGTCCTTGGGAATGGAAAATACGGACATATCTGTGGAATCATTTCACTGATGTTCCTTATTTTCCTTGTGATTCAGTATATTCCGAAAAAAGCTAAGAAGAAATTTGTAGTAACAAAGAGAGTTCAGAGATTATTTATTACACTTGCGATTCTTCTTGGTATTTTTATGGTAGCAGCTTTTTGCTTTTGGAAAAACGGAGGCCATGCATCAACTGCTGTGCTTCTTCTTGACTCAGGAGAGGCTATTTCCTATCAGCCAAGTATAAAGATTGTATCTGCATATGCGCTGCTTGCAGTATTTATGGGATTTTTACCTCTTGTAATAGCACTTGCAAATCTCATTAATAAGCCTGTGGAAAAGAAGGTTAATGACTGGTTTATCCATGATGCCCAGAGAATCCTTAAGGAGCATCCGAATCTCAGGATCATTGGAATCACCGGAAGTTACGGAAAGACCAGTGTTAAATATTACTTGTGGACACTTTTATCTGAGGGCTACAGAGTCCTTATGACACCTGAAAGCTACAACACTCCCATGGGAGTTGTCCGCACTATCAGAGAGCAGCTTACGCCCATGCATGAGATTTTCATCTGTGAGATGGGAGCAAGACACGTTCACGACATAAAAGAGATAACAGATATCGTTCATCCCGACGATGGAATCCTTACATCCATTGGACCTCAGCACCTTGAAACTTTTTATTCAATGGACAATATCATAAATACAAAGTATGAGCTTTTTGATGCTGTATCTGAAAAGAGCAGTAATGGCCTAAAGTTTGCAAATGGAGATAATGAGTTCATTACTGGAAATAAACGCCATGACAACGTTATTTATTATGGTGTAAGTGAAGGCTGTGATTATAGAGCAACAGATGTTCAGTACAGCGCTGACGGAGCATCCTTCAAGGTTACAACCCCTGATGGAGAAACCTGTGACTACACAATGAAACTCCTAGGAGAGCACAACGTAACCAATGTAGTCGGAGCAATTGCCATGGCTCATAAGCTTGGAATTCCGCTTGCAAAGCTCAAGATGGCTGTAAGAAGGATCACTCCCGCACCTCACAGACAGGAGCTTATAAAGCGCGGAAATGTGTCTATTATTGATGATGCATATAATTCAAATCCCATGGGTGCAAAGCGTGCCCTTGATACTTTGTCTAAATTCAAGGACAGCGTAAGAATCCTTGTTACTCCGGGAATGGTTGAGCTTGGAGAAAAGGAAGCGGATTACAACAGAGAATTTGGTGCTCAGGCGGCTGCAGCCTGCGATTATATTATCCTTGTGGGTGGAGATCATGTTAAGCCCATTAAGGAAGGAGCCCTGGCAGCAGGATTTTCAGAGGACAGATTGTTCATTAAGGATAATCTATCAGATGCCACTGCCCTTATGTACGAGATAGATGCCGGAAAACAGAAGGTTATCCTCCTTGAGAATGACCTTCCTGACAACTACTGATGTTGAAAAATTAAAAAAGACCTATATAATGGTCTTTGTATGTTTAAGAAGTTTTTAATGTTGAAAGGAAGTGTTTTAAGTGAAACTTAAACTTGCTGTTTTATTTGGCGGAAAAAGTACAGAGCACGAGATATCCATTATTTCAGCGATTCAGGCTATTGGATATATGAATAGAGAAAAATACGACATTATTCCCGTATATATTTCAAAGGATAATGATTTTTATGTAGGCGATGACGTGGATAAGATCGAAGAATATACCCACATGAACGACCTTATTAAAAAGAGTACCAAGGTCATCTGGGTTAAAGATGGCAACAAGGTAAATCTTGTTCGCTACCCCATGAAGAAATTCGGAAATAACGTAATTACAAGCGTTGATATCGCTTTCCCTATAGTACATGGTACCAATGTTGAGGATGGTGTTCTCACAGGATTTTTGCAGACTCTTGGTCTTCCTGTTGTTGGATGTGATGTTTTATCTTCAGCAGTTGGAATGAATAAATACGTTATGAAGACAGTCCTTAAGGACAATGGTATTTCAGTCCTTGATTGTAAGGTTTACACATGGACTGACAATGAGAAGCAGGATGAGCTTATTGCAAATATTGAATCCAATTTCAAGTATCCTGTTATCATAAAGCCCATTAACTTAGGTTCAAGTATTGGTATTTCCAAAGCAGGAAGCAGAGAAGAGCTCGTAGAATCACTTGAGCTTGCTTTTGAGTTTTCCAAAAAAATCCTTGTAGAGCCTGCAATCGTTAAGCTTAAGGAAATCAACTGTTCAGTTCTTGGCGATTCTGATGAAGCAGAGGCTTCTGAGTGTGAAGAGCCTATTAATTCAGATGAGATCCTTAGCTTCGAAGATAAGTATATCGGCGGAAATGGCGCTAAGGGTGCTAAGACAGGTGGTGCTAAGGCATCAGGCTCAAAGGGAATGGCTTCTCTTAAGAGAAAGATCCCTGCAGAAATTACAGATGATCAGAGAACATTTATCAGAAAGATGGCTGTCGATGCATTTAAGTGCCTCGGCTGTAGCGGTGTTTCCAGAATAGATTTCATGCTTGATGAGGAGACAGGAAAGATTTATCTTAATGAGATCAATACTATTCCCGGTTCACTTGCATTCTATTTGTGGGAACCTCTTGGAAAGAAATACTCTCAGCTTCTTGACGATATGATCGATATCGCAATCAAGCAGGACAGAGAGAGTCATAAGATCGTATTCTCATTTGAGACTAACGTCCTTGAAGGCGTTCACCTTGGCGGTGGCTCAAAGGGAAGCAAGATGTAAGAAAATAAAAAACAAGACGCTTTACACAAGCGCCTTGTTTTTTTCATATGTTTCTTTGATAATGTTAAAACAGTAGTTATCAATGAACTTTTTATCTTCAGGAGAAAGCTGATCTAAGTAGATGGGCTTACCATATTCCAGAACTACATGAGTTTTCTTTATGAAAGGTATGTGCTTTTCAAAGACTTCGTCGGAATTGTTGATGGTCATGGGAACGATGGGGCATCCGCTCTTTTGAGCAATCTTGAAACTTCCTTTATGGAAGGAAAGCATCTCGTCACCACTGTTTCTTGTTCCTTCAGGATAAATGGCAATGGAGATGCCGTTTTTTACATCATCGATTGCCTTGAGGATAACCTCGAGGCCCTGGCGGATATCCTCTCTGTCAAGGAATAAGCAGTTCATATTGCGCATCCACTGAGAAAGAATTGGATAGCGAAGCATCTGCTTTTTAGCGATATAACCGGTGAGTCTTGGAACTCTTGCATAGGAAAGAACGATATCAAAATAACTTCTGTGGTTTCCGATGTAGAGAACGGCCTGATCAAGAGGTACGTTTTCCTCACCGATAACAGTGAGCTTTACACCGGATAAAAAGGAAACAATTCTGAATGCTACGGATACTATTTTCAGAGAAGCAGCGCCTTTGGCGTGCATATTGAATTTACCTACAATCCACAAAATAAGGTGGATAGGAATACTTATTATAAAAAATACAAGTAAAAATAAAACAACTAAAATAAATCTAATCATTACTACAATCTCCAATCTGATTTTAGGGCAAAAACTAGTATAACATAATTATATAGTAATATCATGGGAGGCTGCTATATGTTGTTAATTAAAAACGGATTCATGATAGATCCTGCAAGCGGAGTTTGCGGAATAAGGACTATCCTCATAAAAGACGGGATAATAGCTAAAGTTTGTGAAGGGGATATTAACGAGGAATCTGCGGACAGAGTGATCGATGCCACTGGAATGATCGTAGCTCCCGGTCTTGTGGATGCACATGTGCATTTCAGAGATCCCGGTTTTACAGAAAAAGAGGATATCCTTACCGGGGGAGAAGCAGCAAAAGCCGGCGGATTTACAAGTGTCATAATGATGGGTAACACTGAGCCTCACATGGATAATGTCGATACCATAAAATACGCCCTTGAAAAAGGTAAGAAGACTGGAATTAAGGTCTATACCTGCGGTAATATCACAGCAAACATGGATGGCAAGATTGTCACAAATATGGATGAGCTTTTAGAGGCAGGTGCAGTGCTTTTTACTGATGACGGAAAGCCAATAGTTGATGAAACAATTATGGAAGCAGCCTGCAGGGAGTCTGCAAGACTTTCAAAAGTTTTAAGTCTTCATGAGGAAAACCCGGAGTTTATAACAGAGAATGGAATAAATTCAGGGGATGTGGCTTTAAAATTGGGGCTTAAAGGTTCACCCAGACAGGCTGAGATATCAATGGTTGAAAGAGATATCGAGATAGCTGAAAGAACCGGAGCAGAGCTTACAATACAGCATATAAGTACAAAAGAAGCCGTGGAACTTATAAGAGACGCCAGAAAGACCAATAAGAAAATCCACGCTGAGGCAACTCCTCATCACTTTACACTCACTGATGAAGCCGTACTAACCCATGGCACAATGGCTAAGATGAACCCGCCTCTTAGAAAAGAAGAGGACAGGCAGGCAATTATCAAAGGAATTGCAGATGGAACAATTGAAACCATCGCAACAGATCATGCACCTCATACTTTTCAGGAAAAACAGCAGGAGTTTAAGAAGGCTCCTAGCGGAATAATAGGCCTTGAGACCTCGCTTGGTCTTGGTATAAGAGAGCTTGTTCACAAGGGATACATGGATATGAGCACACTTTTATCCAGAATGACAGTGGAACCGGCAAAGATTTACGGTCTAGATGCAGGAGAAATAAAGGTAGGCAAAGAAGCGGACCTTGTGATTTTTAATGAAAATGAAATGAAATGCTACGACAGCTTCAGATCCAAGGCGGAAAACAGCCCCTTTAAGGGGGAGAGCCTTCCGGGAAAAGTGCATTACACAATATGCAGAGGCAAAGTCGTTTACGAAGCATAAAGGACAGGAGAAGGGAGTTTTTATGGCTAAGAAAAAGAAGATTACAGCCAGAGTAGTATCGCAGAAAGTTCTGGCAGAAGGTGTTATGGACCTTTGTATCGAGACGAATCTTGCGGAGGATGCAAAGCCAGGTCAGTTTGTTGGTATTTTTCCAAAGAATGCGGCAACATTATTGCCAAGACCAATAAGTATCTGCGGATATGATAAGGAAAAGGGAACACTTCGTATAGTGTACAGAATAGCCGGAACCGGTACTGCAGAGTTTTCATTATATAAGCAAGGTGACAGCGTGCAGGTTCTAGGTGTTCTCGGTAACGGATTCCCTCTTGATAAGGCTGAGGGCAAGAAAGTCCTCATAATAGGAGGAGGAATCGGAGTTCCCCCGCTTCTTGGTCTTGCAAAGGAGTTGAAGTCTTTAGGCAAGGCTTCTGAAATAGCGATGGTAATGGGATACCGCGACAGCGAGACATTTTTAGCTGACGAATTTGGGGATCAGGGAAGCCTCTACATCGCAACCGAAGATGGAAGCGTAGGAACAAAGGGGAATGTTATTGATGCCTGCAGAGAAAATGGTATCAAAGCTGATGTGATCTATGCCTGCGGACCCATGCCGATGCTTAAGGGTGTTAAGAACTTCGCTGCAGAAATCGGAGCAAAGGCTTATCTTAGCCTTGAAGAGAGAATGGCCTGCGGAGTTGGCGCTTGTCTTGGATGTATCTGCAAGACTAAAAATGTTGATGAGCATTCTCATGTGAACAATGCTCGAATCTGTACAGACGGTCCTGTATTTGATGCAGATGACCTGGAACTTTAAGAGAATTGTTTGACGGATTATAAGAGCGGATAAAAGAAAGGATCACGTATGAATACTCAGATAAATATTGCCGGAGTTACATTTAAGAATCCTGTGATGACAGCTTCAGGAACCTTTGGATCCGGTATGGAATATGCAGAATTTGTTGATTTAAACAGACTTGGAGCGGTAGTTACAAAGGGCGTTGCAAATGTGCCATGGCCGGGAAACCCCACGCCCAGAGTTGCGGAGGTATATGGCGGAATGCTTAATGCCATAGGTCTTCAGAATCCGGGCGTTGATGTAATGATAGAGAGAGACCTTCCCTTTTTGAAGGATTTTGATACCAGAGTTATCGTAAATGTATGCGGAAAGAGCACTCAGGACTATGTAGATGTGGTTGAAAAGCTTTCCGACCAGCCGGTGGATATGCTTGAAATAAATGTTTCCTGCCCTAATGTAAAAGAAGGCGGAATTGCTTTTGGTCAGAATCCCGATGCGTTATATGACATTACGAAGGAAATAAAAAAGCATGCTAAGCAGCCAATTATCATGAAGCTTAGCCCTAATGTTACCAGCATTTCTGAGATGGCAAAGGCAGCGGAGGCAGCAGGTTCTGATGCAATATCACTTATAAATACCATAACCGGTATGAAGATAGATATTTACAGAAGAAAATTTGCCATAGCAAATAAGACAGGAGGTCTGTCAGGTCCTGCAATAAAGCCTGTTGCGGTTCGCATGGTATATGAGGCTTCTCATGCAGTTAAGATTCCGGTTATCGGAATGGGCGGAATTGCCACAGCAGAGGATGCGATTGAGTTTATTATGGCAGGTGCCACAGGAATAGCTGTAGGAGCCATGAATTTCCATGATCCATATGCAACAATTAAAGTTGTCGAGGGAATTGAGAGATTTATGGAAGAGCAGGGAATTGAAGATATAAATGATATCAGAGGATGCGTCTGATTAAAGAAAAGTGCAGGTACCACGCGGCATCTGCACTTTTCATTTCATATGAAACTCTTTTTTTTTATGGAATTTTTGTTGTGACCGAATTTCAAACTTCAAAGTTATAACTGATTCTTACCTTTGAGTCGGATATTTTGTCGCCGTCCATCTGAAGCTCGTAATGTACGTGAGCAGCTATTCTTTTGTTTGAAAGCTCGATCATAAGGTTCTTGGTTATGACAGTCATGTTCATGATGCCAAAGGGAGTGGAATAAGGAGTACTCCATACTTCACCAAGCTTAAACCTCATATCGGATGTGACCTGTCCGGTCTGCTTCATATTGATGGTACCTTCACCGATTTCAAGAAAATGAGTTATGTTATCCTCATCTACATAAGTGATGGTATAAATTCCTTCATTTAATTTGCAGGTAGCTTTGCACTCGGTTTTTACTATCTCCGGGTGACCGTCTCCGTGGTCGTGAGCTCCTGCTATTCTGATTGTTCCGTTCATGTGTTTTTCCTTGTAAAAAATGATTTATGATACTTTATCTGCAGCTGATCATATAGGCTTACAGATAAATAAATCCGGAGCGATTCCGCGGCTACGAAGTTCATTTACTGCATGCTCCGCACCTGCAAGGTTTCTGTTTTCATAAATACCAAACACTGTAGGGCCGCTTCCGCTCATTCTGGCTCCCATTGCTCCGTTTGCAAGAAGCACCTGTCTGATCTCTTCAATAACAGGATATTTTCCGGAGGTTATGGGCTCAAGAACATTGCCAAGTCTGTCTGTTATGCCCTGAAGGTCCTTGTTTTCAAGGGCAGCTACGATTCCGTCGATATCGGGATGGTTTTCTATAGGTGATGCATCAAGGGTTGTATAAGCCCATGCAGTTGATACATCAAGCTTTGGCTTAGCTATAACTATGTGGCATCCGGGCATATCCTTAAGAGGTGTAAGCTCTTCGCCTATGCCTTCTGAAAGGGCAGTTCCGCCGCAGATGCAATAGGGAATATCTGCGCCAAGTTTTACACCAAGTTTGCACATGGTCTGAGTATCCATTCCCAGGTTCCACAACTCATTTAATGCATGATAGCAAGCTGCGCCGTCGGTACTTCCACCGGCCATTCCTGCAGCCATGGGAATGCTTTTGTTAAGCTCAACAAGAACGCCCTGCTTTATGCCATATTTTTCCTTGAGCTGATTGGCAACCTTCCAGATAAGGTTCCTGTTATCGCAGGGAATCTTTGGGTTATTGGTCTTTATTACGATCTTTTCATCATCTCTTATGGAAAAGGACAGTTCGTCGAAAAGATCGATGCTCTGCATGATCATTTTTACAAGATGGTATCCGTCGTCTCTTTTGCCAAGAACATCAAGACCAAGATTAATTTTTGCATATGCTTTTCTTTTTATCATTTAAACAGCCTTTCTGACTCTTTCGATATATATGTATATTGTAGCGAAGAACGGTTATTTAACGCCACTAGTTTATAAATATATAATATAATCCTTTTTTTGTGGAAAAATACGAGTAAATTTTATATTTTTTTAATTGAAAAGAGGGATATGTTTTCCTAAAGTTAAATGAGAACATGTCGATAAATTAGATAAGAAGTATTGTCTGTATGTGTAAGCGTTATTTCTATTTCACAGAAAGACAGATATTCACATACACAGTCGTATCGGCGTCAGATTATTTGGCGTAGAAATGGAGTTCATATGGGTGTAAACGGAGTTACAGGGGTTGACCAGACCCAATACTATGAGCCGACATCGACGGTAAAGGCCGAGGAAACTGCTAAGACCGAAAACAAGAAGGCAGAAACCAAAGATACTCAGGCAGCAGTTTATGAGAAGTCTGATGTTGCCAATAGCAGCTCAACAAACAAGCTCTACAAGAAGAACGAATCCGTAGTAAACATGCTCAAGGCAGATCTTGAGACTCGACAGAATCAGCTGAAGGACATCGTTACAAAGATGATGACCGGCCAGGGCAATGCTATCGGAAAAGCTGATGATATGTGGTCCTTCCTTGCAAAGGGCGACTTTACAGTAGATGCTGCAACAAAGAAGCAGGCACAGGAAGATATATCCGAAGACGGATACTGGGGAGTTAAGCAGACATCCCAGAGAATTCTTGATTTTGCACAGGCTTTAACCGGCGGAAATCCTGATGATGTGGAAAAGATGAGATCTGCTTTTGAAAAAGGCTTTAAAGAAGCAACAAAAGCGTGGGGCAAGGAACTTCCTGAGATTTCAAAGCAGACTTACGACGCAGTCATGAAGGGGTTTGATGAGATGGCCGGTAAGAACAAAGAGGAGACCGGAGAGGTAGAGGCATAAAAAACCATTACCGGAAAAACTGAATAAAAAAATAAGGCTGTAGAGATTGAGTTTACATCTTTCTCTACAGCCTTTTGTTTTGTCTGCTTTAGTTATTTGACCTGTTTAGCTCCAGCCTTTTCCTGAGCCTTTTCAACCAGGTTCTTCCAGAAGCCCTTCTTTTCCTGAACAACTTCCTTACCACCGCGGATGCCTCTTACGCCGATTACGTAGATACCGCTTACATCAGCCTTAACTTCCTTCTTAACAGGTACAGATTCAAAGATATCTTCTTTACAAACAAGATTCATGATCTGGGGACCAACCTTAACCTTAAGGATTGGAAGCTTGGAACGTCTAAGAAGCTTAGGTGTATTCTCCATAACTACAGAAGGAAGACCTGCCTCATTCAGTCTCATACGCTTTTTGTCAATAACAAGCATTGAGATAGTCTGCTTTGCTGCTTCCATCTGGGCATCCTGCTCAGCCTGACGCTTCTGTGCTTTTTTTCCAAGAATAGTTAATGCAATGATTGCAATAGTAAGTACAACTAGAATAACTAAAAATACGATTAATGCCGGACTCAACTTTCAAAATCCTCCAAACTATATTACTTCGGCTAACGCCACGGAGTCATTTTATCATTCTTTCATATGTAGGGCAACAAAATACTTTTATCAATTGATAATCTGTGCTAGTATTAAAAAAGTTTATTTTTTAAAGAAAAATATAATAAGTATAAATAGATGAGGAGTTTTTGATTTATGAAAAGAAAAATCGCAGCCGGTATGGCTATTGTAATGACTGCTATGGCTCTTGCAGGATGTTCTAAGGCACAGAGTGATGCAGCTTATTTGAAGGATATCGATCTTGATAAGATGGTTACTCTCGGTGAGTACAAGGGCGTTGAGGTTGAGGTTGCTGCTCCCAATGTTACAGATGCAGAGGTTGATAGCTACCTTCAGTACATGGAGTCATCAATGGCTGCTACAGAGGAAGTTACAGGTAGGGCAGTAGAGACCGGAGATACAGTTAATATCGACTATGCTGGAAGATATGCAGAGTCAGGAGAGGCTTTTGACGGCGGCACAGCACAGGGTTATAACCTTGTGATTGGTTCAGGTTCATTCATTGATGGTTTCGAAGACGGACTTATCGGCGCTGAGATCGGTGAGACAAGAGATCTTAATCTTGTTTTCCCTGAGAATTATGGTAATGCAGATCTTGCAGGCGTTAGCGTAGTATTCACAGTTACAGTAAACAGCATTGCAGTAAAGCCCGCATTTGACGATGCTTATGTAGCTACACTTGGTATTGAGAACGTTACAAATATTGAGGAGCTTAAGTCTTACCTTAAGGACAGACTTATGGAAGATGCTCAGACAACATATGATAATCAGCTTCAGAGCAAGGTTGTAGAGGCTGTTAAGAACAATTGCATGTTCAAGGATCCTTCACAGGCAATGATCGACAGATTCAGCGCTGCGTACAATGATCAGGCTGAGCAGCTTGCTTCATTCTATTCAGCAAATTACGGCACATCAATGACAGCAGATTCTGTACTCCAGATGCTTATGTCACAGGATGGTTATACAGGCGAAGCTGCTGATTATATGAATCAGAAGGCAATTGAGACTGCTGAGCAGTATGTAATGCTTGCAGCAATCGCAAAGGCTGAGAACATTGAAGTAACAGAGGATGAACTTAACAAAGAGCTCGAGGATGCAATGGCATCAGCTAATTCAACAGCGGCTGAGGGCGAGAGCTTTGAGAACCTTGATGCTTACAAGGAAACTGCTGATGTAGAGAATGTTAAAGAGAGACTTCTTGCCAGAAAGACTATTGAGTTCCTTGCACAGAATGCAAGTGTTGTAGAACCTGCTGGAGAGGAAGAAAAATAATATATTAAATAAGCTGAGCGATAGGGAGGCTAAGTTATGGAATTAACAGATATCAGAGAGTTATACGAAACTCCGGACAAATTTGCAGAAAAAGAGGTTACAGTCGGTGGATGGATCAGAAACATCCGCGATTCCAAGACAATAGGATTCGTTGTATTAAATGACGGAACATATTTCTCACCTCTTCAGATTGTTTATTCGGATCAGCTTAATAATTTTGCAGACGTAAGTAAGCTTAACGTTGGTGCTGCAATCATTGCTACAGGTAAGATCGTAATGACACCGGATGCAAAGCAGCCCTTCGAGATGCAGGCTACAAAGATTGATATCGAGGGATCTTCAACACCTGATTTCCCTCTTCAGCCCAAGCGTCATTCACTCGAGTTTTTGAGAACAATTCCTCATCTTCGTGCTCGTACAAACACATTTGAGGCAGTATTTAGAGTTCGTTCTCTTGCAGCATTTGCTATTCACTCTTTCTTCCAGGAGAGAGGATTTGTATATGTTCACACACCTCTTATTACAGGAAGTGACTGTGAAGGTGCTGGTGAGATGTTCCAGGTTACAACAATGGATCTGAACAATGTTCCCAAGACTGAAGAAGGTGAAGTTGATTATTCAAAGGATTTCTTCGGAAAGCCTGTAAACCTTACAGTATCAGGTCAGCTCAATGTTGAGACATATGCATTTGCATTTAAGAATGTTTATACATTTGGACCTACATTCCGTGCTGAGAACTCTAACACAACAAGACATGCTGCTGAGTTCTGGATGATCGAGCCTGAGATGTGCTTTGCAGATCTTAAGGACGATTGTGATACAGCAGAGGCTATGCTTAAGTATGTTATCAACTATGTTCTTGAGAATGCACCTGCTGAGATGGAGTTCTTTAACACATTCATCGACAAGGGACTAATCGACAGACTTAAGAACGTTGCAAACAGCGAGTTTGGACGTATCACATATACTGAAGCAGTTGAAATCCTCAAGGAGCACAACGACCAGTTTGATTACAAGGTAGAGTGGGGCTGTGATCTTCAGACAGAGCATGAGAGATTCCTTACAGAGCAGGTATTTAAGAAGCCTGTATTCGTAACAGATTATCCTAAGGAAATCAAGGCATTCTACATGAAGCTCAATGATGATGGTAAGACTGTTGCTGCAGCTGACTGTCTCGTTCCCGGAATTGGTGAGATCGTTGGTGGTAGCCAGAGAGAGGATGACCTTGCAACTCTTGAGAAGAGAATGGATGAGCTTGGACTTAAGAAGGAAGATTATCAGTTCTATCTTGACCTTCGTCGTTATGGTTCAGTTCGTCATGCAGGTTTTGGTCTTGGATTCGAGCGTTGCGTAATGTACCTCACAGGAATGGGCAACATCAGAGACGTTGAGTCCTTCCCCAGAACAGTTGGAAACTGCGAGCTGTAATAGAATTATCGGATTTAAAAAATGCAGACGCCACAGTTTTATGTGGCGTCTGTTTGTGTTTTGGAAACACATGATAGGTGTTATTTTGATATAATAAATTTAATTGAAAATATGAATTAGTTTTGGGAAATGGGGAAATAATGAATTTTCATAAGTTGAAAATTTTTAAAAAATATATAAGTTTAATAATTCTGGTTTCGTTTCTTGCAGGCTCGTCTTTGCCGGTTGTAGCTACTACAAGTAAGGAACTTAAGGAACAGCAAAAACAGCTGGAAAAGGAACAGAAAAAGCTTGAAAAAGAGCAGGATGCCTTAGAGAAAGAAAAGGAGCAGAGCCAGAGCGGACTTAATGACGCAAATCAGAATATAAATAGTATCCAGACTGAGCAGGCCGAGATCCAGGAGGGGATAGATGCTGCAAATGAGGAACTAGTTGGTCTTCTTACCAGTATTGATCTGATCCAGGCGGATATTAAGGAGACTGAGAATAAAATCGAAATAACCCAGCAGGAATACGATGCTGCAAAGCTTCAGGAAGACACTTTATATGAAGCTATGAAGAAGCGCATCAAGTTCATGTATGAAAAGGGCGATGCTTCCTATGCAGAGCTTTTGATGCAGGCTCAGGGCATAAACGATATCCTTAATAAAGCAGGATATGTTGAGTCTCTCTATGAATACGACAGGAAAAAGCTTGGAGAATATGTTGCGGCTAAAGAAGCAGCAAAGGCATATGGAGAAGAACTTGCGGAGGCCAAATCAGAGCTTGAAACTTCAGAGTATGAGCTTGAAGAAGAGCAAAAATACGTACAATCTGTAATAGATAAATACAAGAAGCAGTATGCAAATTTTGATGTACAGCTTGCAAAAGCAAAGCAGGACGCAGCGGTTTATACGGCGCAGCTTCAGCAAAAGACATCAGAGATAAGAGATCTGCAGGCAAAGATCGATGCCAAGCATGATGAGGTAAATAAGACAAAGGCAGCTGCAGATGCTGCAGCATCCAAGGAAGCAGAAGAGGCGGCTGCTAAAAAGAAGGCTGAGGAAGAAAAGGCTAAGAGTAAAAATAATCCGGAAAATAATGGTACTGATGTTGCAGCTAATACCGCATCATCCACTTCTGATTCTTCAGATTCCGGAAGTAAATCTTCCGGTGGTACGGCTCCTGCACCTACAGGTTCAGCCACAGGACAAAATATAGCTAATTATGCCTGCCAGTTTGTAGGTAATCCTTATGTTCCCGGCGGAACAAGCCTTACAAACGGAGCAGATTGTTCAGGATTTGTTTATTCAGTATATAAGGCCTTTGGAATATCTGTTCCCAGATCATCATACTCCCAGGCCACATATGGCAAGGAGGTGTCCTATGCGGATGCTCAAGCCGGAGATGTTATCTATTACGGAGGTCATGTGGCTATTTACCTTGGAGGCGGAAGGATTGTTCATGCAAGTACTGTCAGAACCGGTATAAAGTACGAAAATGCTACATATAGAACTATACTCACCATAAGAAGGTTTGTGGGTTAAGAATGGATTTTATGCTTGCAATTTTTTTATGTTGCATTTATGTTAGTTGAGTAGTTTTTGATAAACGAATCTGTTGTTTTAGTTGAAGCTATTTTCCAGAGCTTTTAACCGATTTAATCAAATTATGAAAAGAGGAAAACATGGAAAGAGAAATGGTAGTGGTTCTTGATTTCGGCGGACAGTACAATCAGCTTGTTGCTCGTCGTGTCAGAGAATGCAACGTTTACTGTGAGATTTATTCCTACAAGACACCCATTGATCAGATTAAGGCAATGAATCCTAAGGGAATTATTCTTACCGGTGGACCGAATTCCTGCTATGAGGAAGGTGCTCCTTCTTATACAAAGGAGTTGTTTGAACTTGGTATTCCGATATTGGGATTGTGCTATGGTGCGCAGCTGATGATGCATGTTCTTGGCGGTAAAGTTGAGAAAGCACCTGTAAGGGAATACGGAAAAACCAATACCTTTATAGATGGTTCAAAGGATGCCATTTTTGCTAGCATACCTGATGAGACAATTGTCTGGATGAGCCACTTTGACTATATTAGCAAGGTAGCACCGGGATTTGAGATTGTTGCACATACGGCAGATTGTCCCGTGGCAGCAGCTGCCTGTGAAGAGAAGAAACTCTATGCTATTCAGTTCCATCCCGAGGTCCTTCATACTGTTAAAGGTAAGGAAATACTCCACAATTTCGTGCGTGGAATTTGTCAGACGGAAGGAACCTGGAGAATGGATTCCTTTGTTGAAAATACAGTAAAAGAGATAAGAGAAAAGGTAGGAGATGGCAAGGTACTGCTTGCTCTTTCCGGTGGTGTCGATTCATCTGTTTTGGCTGCTCTTCTTGCAAAAGCGATCGGCAAGCAGCTTACCTGCGTTTTTGTTGACCATGGTCTTCTTCGTAAAAACGAAGGAGATGAGGTTGAGGGTGTATTTGGCCCCGGAGGTAATTTCGATATTAACTTCATCCGCGTAAATGCGGCTGAAAGATACTATGCTAAGCTCAAGGGCGTTGAAGAACCGGAGCGCAAGCGTAAGATTATTGGCGAAGAGTTCATCCGTGTATTTGAGGAAGAAGCCAAGAAAATTGGCACAGTAGATTTCCTTGCACAGGGAACTATTTATCCTGACGTTGTTGAATCAGGTCTTGGCGGTGAGTCTGTTGTGATCAAGTCTCACCACAATGTAGGCGGACTTCCGGACTATGTCGATTTCAAAGAGATTATTGAGCCTCTACGTTCACTGTTTAAGGATGAGGTTAGGAAAGTAGGTCTTGAACTTGGCCTTCCTGAGTACCTTGTATTCCGTCAGCCATTCCCTGGACCGGGACTTGGTATTCGTATAATCGGTGAAGTAAACGCAGAGAAGGTTCGCATCGTTCAAGACGCTGACTACATCTACCGCACAGAGCTTGCAGAGGCTCATAAGGAAGGCAAGATGAAAAAGCTTCCTGATCAGTATTTCGCAGCGCTCTCTAATATGCGCTCCGTTGGCGTTATGGGTGATGAGCGTACTTATGACTATGCAGTTGTGCTCCGTGCAGTTGAGACCATCGACTTCATGACAGCCGAGGCTACCGAGATTCCTTTCGAGGTCCTCCAGCGCGTCATGAGCCGAATCATAAACGAGGTCAAGGGTGTAAATAGAGTAATGTATGATCTTACAAGTAAGCCTCCGGGAACTGTGGAGCTGGAATAGTACACGAAATCCCTACAGACCGTGAATTTAAGCGGTTTGTAGGGATTTTTTAATTGGCGTTGGGTACGATTTGGGTACACTTTCATTATTCTTCGGAATGATCCCCAATGACTTAAAGGGCTGCATTTTTCTATTGTCATTATATTGTCAGTAGAAGAGCCTATATAATTTTTACATAATTTTTTTTTCTTATATTTCTTGATTCTTGGTATTATTTGAGTTATATTTCTGTATAGTTTTAATTTTTCTATAATAATCTTTTGTGGTGATAATTGTCTTACCACAAATTATCCAATTTTCGGATTTTACGTAGATTTTCAAGTGTGACAGGTGAAGTAGGGGATGGCGATAACACTTGCATGACGGCGTTGTTGTACGAAAAGTGTCTAAGCCTGGACAGATTGCAAGGGGCAACACTTGGATAGAAAAAGAATGCCCGGAGGAGTGTACATCTAGTCGATACCTAACACTAGGAAAAAGAGCGCTTACTACAGGGAGTGTCAGTTATGGATGGGGCAA
>JAILPB010000084.1 GCA_024690485.1 Butyrivibrio sp.
CTATCCTCTTAGCACCATGGGAGCCCATGTTTCAGACTGTCCAAATCACATGGTTGGAAGAACAACACCCTTCAAGACCAGAGGAGATGTGGCTCTTGCAGGAACCTTTGGATACGAGCTTGATATAACCAAAATTCCTGAAAGCGACAGAGCAGATATCCCCAGGCAGGTAGAGACCTACCACAAATACAATGCCCTTGTAAGAAGCGGCGATTATTACAGGATTGCATCCTATCAGAGCAATAAGGAATATGATGCATATGCTGTCATAAGTAAAGATAAGACAAAAGCCCTTATAACCTATGTGCAAGTTCTTGCAAAGCCAAATCCTGCAAGAAGAACACTTAAGATAAAGGGCCTTGATGATAATAAGACATATAGGGTTGTAGGAACAAACGAGGCTATTCTTGGTTCGACTCTTAGAAAAGTTGGAATGAAAATGCCTTCCATTAATGGAGATTTCAAATCGGAACTTATTTATTTAGAATCCGAAGAAAAGTGATAAAAATAAAGTTTTGAGGTGAGATTTATGCCAAAGAAAACAACAATGTCCGACATTGCGGCAAAGCTTGGAATCAGTACGGTTACAGTATCAAAAGCATTGTCCGGGCAAAAGGGTGTAAGCGAGGAAATGCGCCAAAAGATCATTGCCCTCGCAGAAAAGACAGGCTATCAGAAATCTTTTGGAGTAAAGCAATCGGAAAATTACAAGATAGGTGTTCTGATTGGATCAAGATATCTGGGAAATATCGATTCCTTCTATGGACACATGTATCAGATTTTTTCGGTAAAGGCTGCCAAGGTCGGAGCGTTTACTATGCTTGAAGTATTAAGCGTTGAAGATGAGGAAAACCTTGTTTATCCCAAGATTATTGGCGATGGCAATGTGGATGCCATAGTTATAATGGGAACTTTAAGTGAAAAATATCTTGCTATGCTGGATGAGAAACTTGAGACGCCCACCTTCTACATGGACTTTACAGACAGACAGCATAAGAAGGATTCTGTAATATCGGGAAGTTTTTACGGAGCCCATCTACTGACAAATTATCTGATAGATAAAGGGCACAGAGATATAGGATATGTGGGAACCCTCCTTGCAACACCGTCTATTACAGACAGATATCTTGGATATACAAGAGCTCTTATGGAGCATGGCATCAAGGTTAATGATGCGTGGGTATTAAACGATCGTGATGAAAACAATCAGGTGCTTGATATAGAAAAAAATGTCAAATGGCCTAAGGGGAAGATCCCCACCGCCTTTGTCTGCAACTGTGACCTGACTGCCAGCAGGTTTATCGGGTACCTTAAAAATAAGGGAATCAGGGTACCTGAGGATGTATCTGTTGTGGGCTATGATGATTTCGTATTTGCCAATAATACCGACGTGGGAATAACCACCTACAAGGTAGATATGGATGAAATGGCTAAGAGAATTCTTAAAAAAATACTTAAAAATCTTCGAGGAGAGCAGTACAGACGTGGAGTAAGCATTGTAGACGGCTACCTCATAGAAAGAGACAGTGTAAGAAGTATCTGAGATTTAATTTTATAAATGGACATATAGAAAGAGCATTTTCAATAGGCAATTATTGCTAAAAAGGAAGTGCTCTTTTTGTTTATTAAGTAGATATTGCTTAAATTTTAAGCTAAAACATTGACTAATAAAGATAAGCTAATAAAATAAATAATTAGCTAAATAATTAGCAAAACTTTAAGGAGGGTAATTATGAAAAAGAAAGTTTTAGCTTTACTTACAGCTACAGCTATGACAGCATCTCTCGTAGGATGCGGCGGTAGCGCTGACACAACAAACACAGCAGAAACTAATACCGAAAATGCAGAGGAGACAGAAGAAGCAGCTGATGCTGAAGAGTCTACTGAAGCAGAAGAGACAGAAACAGAAGGCGAGACAGAGGCAACAGCTTCTGTAGGCGAGCTTTCATACACAACATTAAGTCTTGATGACAATAAGGACTTAACAGCAACAATTAAGTTCCTTCACCACAAGACAGACCGTGAAGAAGACGGAACAATTGCTAACATGATCGCTGAGTTCAACAAGGAGTTCCCTAACATCACAGTTGAGACAGAGGCAGTTACAGATTACGCAGAGGATTCACTTCTTCGTCTTTCAACAGGCGATTGGGGCGATGTAATGTTCATCCCTGCAGTAGACAAGTCTGATCTTGCTACATACTTCATGCCTTTAGATACACTTGATAACTTATCAGCAGAACTCAACTTCGTTGATAACTGGCAGTTCGACGGCGTATGCTACGGTATTCCTTACATGGCAAACGCACAGGGTGTTCTTTACAACAAGAAGGTATTCGAGGATGCAGGAATCGACAAGCTTCCCACAACTCCCGACGAGTTCGTAGCTGACCTTCAGCTTATCAAGGACAACACAGAAGCTATTCCGCTTTACACAAACTATGCAGCAGGCTGGACAATGGGTGCTTGGGATGCTTATGTAGGAATTGTTTCAAATGGTGACAACACATATGCTAACCAGAAGCTTGTTCACACAAAAGAGCCTTTTGCTGATCCCGGCGATGGCACAGGTGCTTACAACGTTTACAAGATTCTCTATGATGCTTGCGCAAACGGACTTATCGAAGACGACTATACAACAACTGACTGGGAAGGCTGCAAGGGCATGCTCAACAGAGGCGAGATCGGAACAATGGTTCTTGGTTCATGGGCTTATGCACAGATGCAGGAAGCAGGAGATACTCCTGAGAACGTTGGCTACATGCCTTTCCCTATCACTGTAGGCGGAACACAGTATGTTAACGCAGGTGGTGACTACAACTATGGTATCAACGTAAACGCATCTGATGACAACAAGCTTGCTTCACTTATCTTTGTAAAGTGGATGGTTGAGAAGTCAAACTGGTGCTACAACGAAGGTGGCTACACAGTAGTTAAGAATGGTCAGAACCCTGAGATGTACGAAGCATTTGCAGGTTGTGAAGTTCTTTCAGATCAGCCCGCTCTTGCAGGTGAGGAGACATTCCTCAACGACATGAACGCTGAGTCAGAGCTTTCAATCAATGCAGGCGGTAACGACAAGGTACAGCGCATTGTTGAGGCTGGTGTTACAGGTTCAGAGAGCTTTGATGACATTATGGCTGACTGGAACCAGAAGTGGCAGGATGCTCAGGAAGAGCTTGGTATTGATGCTGAATAATTTATAACTTTCTTCGTAGCCGGAGGGAAGACAGCCTCTCCGGCTACATTTATTAAATAGGAAACCTGTTTAATGATAACTTGCAGTGTTGCCGATGTGGCAATAATTAGATGGAGTAATTGCTATGAAGCATAAAAGATCATTCAAAGAGTGGATACGCAGTAGAGATGGACAGCAGGTGCTTGTAATGCTTGCATTTATGGTCGTGCCGCTTCTTCTTTTATTTTTATTTACATATTTACCTTTCGGTAAGATGTTTAGTTTCAGTTTCTACAATATGAAATATGTAGGAGCCCGTAAGTTCGTAGGACTTAAGAATTATATCAAGGTATTTCAGAGAAAAGACTGTTTTGGAGCTTTAAAACTCAGTTTGTATTATATGCTGGGTTCTGTTGTACAGCTTGCACTTGCATTATATCTTGCAACAATTCTCAGTTTTAAGGTAAAAGGCGGAAACCTTTTCAAGGGATTTATGTTCTTCCCCTTCCTTATAAATGGTATAGCCATCGGTTTCATTTTCAAATTCTTCTACACAAGAGGTTTTGTGTTTGACACAGTACTTCAGTGGTGCGGTTTTCAGCTGGAGAACCTTCCTTATTGGCTTAAGGATCAGAGAATCAACAACTTCTCACTGGTTGGTACATCAGTGTGGAGATATTTCGGCCAGAACATGGTCTTATTTATTGGGGCAATTATGTCTGTTGACTCCGAGTTATATGAAGCAGCAATGCTTGACGGAGCAAACAGATTTCAACAGTTTAAATACATCATTATGCCAAGCATAAAGACAATAATCACACTTAACGTAATCTTATCGATTACAGGTTCACTTTCCGCATTCGAGCCGCCTTACGTTATTACAGACGGTGCTAACGGAACAGGAACATACTTCGTAGTAATGCATGAGATTGCACATACACAGCAGAAGGTTGGACTTGCATCTGCTATGGCTATCGTGCTTCTTGTAATTATTTTCATGGCAACTATAGCTCAGAAGCTCTTCTTTAAGTATGTATTCAAAAATGCAGAGGATGAAGATCCAAGAGCAGCTGCAAGAAGAGACAAAGCTATTGCGAGAAGCATTAAAAGACAGGAGAGGAAAGCAAAATGATAAACGCTAATAAAATAGGCAGAGCATTACTTACATTTGTTAAATATCTGTCCCTCATATTCTTTGCATTCCTTGCTGTGCTTCCGGTAGTTTCATGCTTTATCACAGCATTTAAGACAGATGAGGAATACCAGACAACTAATGTAATGACAATGCCGGTTAACTGGTTTAACTTCGATAACTTTGTTCAGGCTTTTAACAAAGCCGGAATGGGAAGAGCATTTATAAACTCAACGATCATACTTGTATGTGTTCTGTTCTTTTCTGTAATGATAGGTACTCAGCTTGCCTATGTACTTAACAGATTCAATTTCTTCGGAAATAAACTTATAAGAGCACTGTTCCTTTTTGCATCACAGCTTCCCGGTGTTGCAATGCAGATTTCAGTTTATGAGATCATGTACAACCTGGGATTTATCAACTCCCTTGCAGGTTATATCATTATGATGTGTGGAACAGATATTATCTCAATATACATCTACATTCAGTTCTTTGAGAATATCGATTACGCTCTTGATGAGTCAGCAATTATAGACGGTGCAAATTACTTTACAATTTTCTACAGAGTATTATTCCCGCTCTTAAAGCCTGCGATTGTTACCAGCTGCATCTTAAAGGGTGTTGGAACATATAACGAGTATTATTGTGCAAATCTCTATCTTCAGGACAAGAAGAGACTTGCTACAGTTGCTACATCTTTGTATACCTTCGTAGGTCCTCTTGGAAGTAAGTATAACCTTATCTGTGCAGGCGTTATTATTTCACTTTTACCTGCCCTTATAGTGTTCATACTTTGCCAGAAGCAGATTTACTCAGGTCTTACATCAGGTGCGGTAAAGGGATAATAAGGAAAAGAGGTATAAGGAATTGGTTACAAAGGTAAAGAATCATCTGACAAATGACATCATTCCTTTTTGGAAAGCCCTTAGAGATGATACTAACGGCGGATATTACGGATTTTTAAGCTATGACCTTAAGCTTAATAAAGAGGCTGAAAAGGGCTGCATATTAAATAGCAGAATCCTGTGGTTTTTCTCAAATGCCTACATGACACTTAAGGATGAGTCACTTCTTGATGAGGCTACTCATGCCTATGAATTTATGAAAGACCACTGCATCGATAAGGAAAACGGCGGAATTTTCTGGTCAATGAACTATGACGGAACAGTTCTTGATTCTACAAAGCACACCTATAATCAGGCCTTCGCTATTTATGCTTTATCTGCATATTACGAGGCATCAGGTGATGAAGGTGCACTTTCACTTGCAAAAAGCCTCTATGAGATCATCGAGACAAAGTGCAAGGACAGCATAGGTTATCTTGAAGCTGCAAACGCAAAGTTCGAGAAGATCGACAACGACAAGCTCTCAGAAAACGGCGTTATGGCAGATAGAACAATGAACACAATGCTTCACGTTCTCGAGGCTTACACCGAGTTTTATAAGGTAAGTAAAGAGAGCGGAGCAAAGAAGGCAATAGAGGAAATGCTTACTCTTTTTGCTGATAAGATATACAACCCTGAGCTTCACAGACAGGAAGTATTCTTTGATAACTCCTACAAGTCAATTCTTGATCTCCACAGCTATGGACATGATATAGAGACCACATGGCTTGTTGATAAGGCAGTAGAAGTTATCGACGATGCAGATCATACCTGGGAGAAAAAGATAACACCCATAACAAAGGATCTTGCTAATAATATTTTAACCAAGGTATTTGACGGACATTCACTTCCCAACGAGTGTGAAAAAGGCGTTGTGGATGAAAAGAGAGTATGGTGGGTTCAGGCTGAAACAGTTGTAGGATTTGTAAACGCTTACAACAAGTCAGGAAATACTGATGAAAAGTACCTGGATGCTGCAAACAGCTGTCTTGATTTTATTTTGGAGCATGTTGTTGATAAGAGAAGCGGTTCAGAATGGTTCTGGGCTGTAAATAAGGATGGAAGTCCAATGGAAGGCCTGCCTATCGTAGAGCCCTGGAAGTGCCCTTATCACAACGGAAGAATGTGTTTTGAGATTATAAAAAGAATGGAGCGATAAAGATGATACATCCAAAGTATTATGAGCTTGTAAAAAGCCAGGAAGAACTTATAAACAAGCCTAACAAAAAGACCGGCTTCTACAACGGTATCTATGACAGATACGAAAACCCTGTTCTTACAAGAGAGCATGCACCGATCTTCTGGAGATATGACATAAATGAGGAGACAAATCCTTATTTCATGGAGAGACTTGGTGTTAACGCTGTTATGAATTCCGGCGCTATTTACTTAAACGGAAAATACTATCTTGTAGCAAGAGTAGAAGGCGCAGACAGAAAGTCATTTTTCGCAGTAGCTGAAAGTGACAACGGAACAGAAGGCTTCAGATTCTGGGATTATCCTGTTGTTCTCCCTGATACTGTAGCAAATGAGACAAACGTATATGACATGAGACTTACTCAGCATGAGGATGGTTACATCTACGGAGTATTCTGTTCAGAGTCAAAGGATACCAAGAACTCTGACCTCTCAGCTGCAGTTGCTGAAGCAGGTATCGTAAGAACTAAGGACCTTAAGACCTGGGAGAGACTTCCTAACCTTGTTACAAAGAGATCTCCTCAGCAGAGAAATGTAGTTCTTCATCCTGAATTCGTAGATGGAAAATACGCATTCTACACAAGACCTATGGATGATTTCATCGAGACAGGATCAGGCAGCGGTATTGGATTTGGTCTGTGCGACGACATCGAGCATGCAGTTATCGATGAGGAAAAAATGACAAGCATTCGCAGATATCATCAGATCACAGAAGCCAAGAACGGTGCAGGCGCAGTGCCCATAAAGACTGAAAAGGGATGGATCCACATCGCTCACGGTGTAAGAAATACAGCAGCAGGTCTTCGTTATGTAATCTATGCATTTGCAACAGATTTAAATGATCCTTCAAAGGTAATCGCTGAGCCTTCAGGACTTTTGATCGGACCAAGAGAATCAGAGAGAGTCGGAGACGTAAGTAACGTAGTATTTACCAACGGTGCAATCGTCAATGAGAACAATGAAGTATTCATTTACTATGCTTCATCAGATACAAGACTTCACGTGGCAACAACAACCATCGACAAGCTGATCGATTACGTGTTCAACACACCTACAGATCCACTCAGAAGCCCTGACTGTGTAAAGCAGAGATGCGAGCTTATTTCAGCAAAC
>JAILPB010000087.1 GCA_024690485.1 Butyrivibrio sp.
AATAATTATAAAAAAGATTAAATCCATTTTTTTTACCGAAAATGAACTAATTCTTACAAAATTCGTACTTGACAGGGGAATTTGTTTATACTTTCTTTAGGATATTTATTTTTTATTTATATTTTATATAAGCCAAAGGCCACCGCACTAAGTGCGATGGCCCTTGTATTTACATGGGATAAGGAGTGGTCAGTATTCTATTATTCCTTTTCCTCACGTCTTTTGCCTAATAACAGCATTGTGATTGCTGCACCTGCTGCGAATAACAATACAAGTACTCTTGCAGGATTTGTTGTATCCTCTGTTCCTCCGCGTCTTGCACCGAGAACTGCAGCCTCTTCCTCTTCTCTCTTTACTCCAAGAACCGCTTCCTGTTCTGCAGGTCTTGATGCACCCTGCACCTCAGAATTTTCGGAAGGAGTGCCTGATGTAGGTGTAGGATCGTCATGAATAGTCCTTCTGTCAGGTTCATCATCAGGATCATCATCAGGATCAATCTGTGGTGTATTCTTTGTTACTACACTGTAAACAACCACATCAGATGCAGGCATCTTAAGAATCTGGCTTGCAGCATGGCTTACAAAACTTGTATTAAACATTCCGAAGATACTTGATACAGCACTTCTAAGAAGTCCTACTGGTGTAACAGGTGTTGCTGTAGCAATTTCTTCCATTGACCAGAGACTGAATGTATAACCTTCTACTGTAGGAAGATCAGGACAGATAATATCTGCACCAACCTTAGCCTTAGTATTATGTGTTGAAAGCTCAGCCTGGAGTGCATCCCAGTTTGCAGGTTTCTCAACACCATCAGCAATTCTATACTCGAAGACTACATTAAACTCCCTAGCTATGAACTTAGCTGTATAAGTTGTGGTCTCGTATGTAATATAAGGCTCGCCTTCTACTTCTTCTAAATGATCTGAAACAAGCTCAGTAGCAGAATGTTTATTCTCTGAACTGTTCAGGTTCTCGATTGCCACAGCACTTGTAAGTTCAAGGCTATCGGAAATCTTCTCACCCTTTTCGTTATACCAGCCATCAAAATCGTATCCGGCATCAGGAGTTGCTGTTGAACCTGTTACTCCTTCTGTCTCGAAAATGGAGATGTCCTTATTTAATTCAGGATTTGTCTTTCCTCCAACTTCGTATGCATAATAAACATTATATGTATCGCCTGAGGGTTCGAAAACAGCTAAAAATGCTGTATCTTGGTACAATCCGCTTATATCCTTGTTCAAATTAGCCTCGATGATTTCAGGTGTAAGGTTAAGCTTATCGGTAACAAACTCATATTGATCAGGATCAAACATAGAAGCTTCTCTCATACTTTGAGGCCGCTCTCTCTCCTGACGAGCAAGTTTATACCATCCCTTAAGCTTATATCCCTTATCCGGAATAGCTATAGCACCTTGTAAAGTTATTCCGTCAGGACCTGTAATTCCTGTTACATAGAAAGGTCCTTCTACAAAGGATGCCTTCTTAGTGCCATCAGCTGATGTAATTTTACCGTTCTCATCAGCAGCATAGCCTACTTCATAGGTACGAGCTTTAAATACAGCTGTGAACTCTGTTTTAGTAGGAAGCTCTGTTTCTTCATCCCTATTCAGGTAATTAATAACATCACTTTGGCTAATAGTATAGTTGAATGTAACAATTTCATCACCCTTGTACCATGCTACGAACTCATATCCGGGGGTCTCAGTAGCTGTCGATCCTTTTATCTCTTCAAGGTCGCCCTTAGCGTTAATGCCTTCTTCCTTTTCAGGATCTACAGTTCCTCCAACAGCACTTGCATCCTCTGACAATGTTTCTACCTTGTATTCGATATCGAATACAACAGGCTCTGTCCAAACTGCAAACATTGCTTCGTAAGGCTCATCCTCATCTGCTGCTACTTCAGTTGCTTCATTTTGAAGTTCGGCATCACGATAGAACTTTCCATCACTGTAGTAGATGAACAGATTGCTCTCTGTGAGAGTCTTCTTCCAGTTGCCTTCTGTTGTCATGAAGGTCTTAGCAGCATCAAGGGTTGTGCCCATGCTTACCTTAGCCCAACCAAGGAAATCGCAGCCTGCAGGTCCGTTTTCAGGAGGATTCTGGATGCTCACACTCTGATTGATCTTTAATGTGCTGTTATCAACTGATCCGCCTTGTTCAATCGTATCAACATGGAAAGCTTCTGCTCCGGTATTTGCATACCATGGAATAAATGTAAGTGTCTCTGCTTCAGCCTTCTTAAATTCTGCGCGAAGGTGAATAGTATATGTAGCTGATACAATTTCCTGTTTCTCATTGTACTCAACATCATACATATGGGCATTTGCCTTGAGTACTGTATACTTCTGTCCGGGAAGGATTACAGAACTTTCTACATCCTCATACTCCTTAGTCTGCTCATTCCACTTCTGCATTACCCAGTTACTAAATACATAGCCTTCTGCCTTTACTGCAGGAACTGCTGTAGCAAATGCTTTATCTACGTACTTACTGGAGTCTGCTGCTGTTCCTGTACCTACAACTTTTTCTCCGTCAACATCAGGGTCAGTGAGATCATACTCAACACCGATACCGTTTGCTCCGGGAACCTTCTCTCTCCACTCACCATAGAGATCAAGCTTCTTATTGATCCAGAAACGCTTCTGATCTGCATCCTTGTTGTATGAATTAACAGCTGGCTCGCCCCATTTATCCACATATTCAGTAGGCTCAGTCTTTAAATATTCTGCAGTAACATTCTCTTCATTTAATACAAATGCTTCTGCATTAAATGGCTGCTTAAATTCGGGATCCTTAAACCATCCAACGAATGTATAGTCATCTCTTGTACCGGTAGGAGAGCTAACCTTTCCGCCATAAGAAACGCGGAATGTCATTTCCTGATCGTCAGAACCCCAATTCAAAGAACTATCCTTAACTTTATCCTCGCCTTCGCCAATATATGCGTTGGGATGAAGGAATACACGATACTGAATCTGCTGCCACTTAGCATATACAACTATACCGCCAACTGGCATGGTCGTTCCTGACAGTTCATATACCTGCTGACATCCCTCATCAGCATACCATCCGGCAAAAACATATCCGGTCGGAGTATTTTCGGGCTCATATTCTACTACATTTTTAGGAAGAGAAGCGCCCTGTTCAATACTTCCACTTTCATCCAATACAACATTCGGACGGGTGTCTAAAACCGTTCCTTTATCATTGACATAAACGCCGTCCTTAAATGTAACCTTGTATGCTTCACGCAAATAAACAAAGTTTATATTATGAACACCGTTTCTTCCTGCATTTGCCGGCCAATAGTTTGAATTATTCCAGTTTTCTCCAAGCTTTATTACCTGATCTGTATCAACAAATCCCGCATATTTAGGAGGATTCTGGCTTGTAACCTGTTCATTACTTGAACGGGCTGTTATATCATGATCATTATAAAATGTATAGGTATGATCGCCAATTCTATATTCGTGTGTTTGGGCATCACCTATATCCATACCTTCCACATATTCATACCAAATATGATAATTCCATGTGTAGTATGTGTTGAAACGAACGATCAGGTAGTTTCCGTCTGCATCATTGGTTGCACCAAGAATACTATCATCGAGGGTATTAATTATACCCTTAACGGTACCGCTACCCTGATTGGTTGCTACAGGCTTAAGTGTAGTACCTACCATCATAACAAAACTTACAGGATCTCTTCCTTCACCTGTACCAACAATATTGTCATAAGTTGGCCACTGATCTCCAATATAAGCGCCATATCTGGCTGTTATTGAGAAGTAATAATTCTTATAGTCTCCATCTTCATCATATTGAAGTGCCTGAACGTTTCCTTCTTTATCCTTATACTGAGGAGCTGTTCCTGTAGTATAAGTAGTTACAAGACCATTATTTGCCCAAGGCTCAGAACCGTTACCTGAATTGTTTGCGCAGATATATTCATCACTTCCGTCCTGCTGTCTGTACATATAGAACTTAAGCTTGTATGTAATTCTGTCAAAATACAGGTTTATAACGGCGTCTCCCTCAGGAGTTATCTTAACGTCTTTTGTCTTTTCAGGATTATAGAAAAATCCGGTGTAATGGAATTCAAAATCGTCTGAACCTACTGTTACATAATCCTCAGCACCGTTATCAACAAAGTTGTAAGGAATATTGGTTCCAACTTCACCATCGCTGTATATCTTGGAAGCCTTAAGCTCATACTGACCCTCTTCAAGCTTCTCTTTCCAGATGACATATGTATATTTAGCACTGCCTACAGGTGTCCATCCTGCATATATGGTTGTATTTTCAGTAAGAGGCTGATTAAATACAAACTTGGTGCCAAGCTTCACATAGCCGTTATCATCCTTCTTGGGATCTCCCACGTTTACACCTTCAGGTAATGTATCACCCTCTTCATAAACTTCAGGAAGATACCAATCGTCGAAGGTATATCCGTTTCTTTCCATATTGTCACGGTTAGGTTCACTTGTGTTTTCCCCTGTCTTTACAAACTGAGGAGCTGTATAGTTTGCGCCCTTACCGTTTTCATTGAAAATAAGCCAACGGCCTTCCGGAGCATTTACTTTAAGAGCTACATCACCATCAATTGTGATTTCTGTCTCATTAAGGATAGGAGTTCCATCATAAGCAGCATCTCCAACAGCCTTAACATGAGAAGCTGTTTCCTCAGTTACATTCCATCCCTCAAAATTATGGTAAGTATCTGTAGGAATATAGGACTTATTTACAGTATATTTCTTATCCAGTTCTCCTTCAGGAGTATCAGCGCGGAAAACGATGGAATCCTGTCCAAGACTTGCACCATCAATATCAAAATATGTAACTGTGTACTGCTTTAAAAGAATTGCATAGAAGTTAAGCTCTGTCTCCAGATCCTTCTCAGGCGGAAGCATTCCTTCTACTTCACTGCGGATATCTACGATAGATACGCCGGTTTCTTCAGGACCATAATCCTTATCCTTAGTCCATCCGATAAAGTTCTCGTCGTCAGCCTTTACAAAGTTAGGATCATAGAGAACCTGTTCCAGATCATCACCCTTCTTAACATACATTGTTGCGATAGGTGTACTTTCATCTTTAAAGAAATTAACAGTTATACGGCAATTATCATCATTTTCTGTTACAACTACATAAACAGAGAAGGAGTCAGCATTAAATGCAACCTCGTCTCCACTTACTGCTGTGTTGGAAACAACATTTGCATCACCGCTATCTTCAATATGTACAACGCTTGTAGCGTCAGCTTCTTCGATTTCCTTGCTGTAAAGCTTAACCCTGATAGGAATCTCAGGCTCTACTTCTTTTCCATCTGCCTTGAAAGTGATGTCAACGGCACTAACTGTAGCAGTGTCGCCACCAATTGCATTTGCTGCCTTGTCAAGGATATCCTGATTCTTAACTTCAGTTACGAACATCTTGGTGTCTTCAGGGAATGCTCCCTCGTCGGCATCAACATGTACAGTAATGGAACCGTCACTGCCATCAAATGACTGTGCGGGCATATTGGGCTTTTCTTCCTCTACAGGCTCTTCCTCTTCTACAGGAATTGCTGTGAAAAGAGCTGTATATGTAGCATTTTCATGAATCTGAGGTCCCTCAGGAATAAAGGTTGCTACAGGACAGATTGTTCCTCCATCCTCTGCAGCCCATCTCTCAAACTCAAAGCCTTCGTTTGGAATAGCTGTTGATCCAACTGCTACATCTGTAGCTGTCTCTGTTTCAACAGAAACTGTTCCGCCCACGCCGGCAACATATGTGATAACAATACCCTCTGCAGGTGCTTCATCTGTAGCAGTTTCATCTACAGGTACTTCCTCAGTGGGTGTCTCATCAGCAGGTGCTCCATCACCCTCTGCTGCTGCATCTTCGGCAGGAGTCTCTTCGTCAGTAGGAGTCTCATCTGCAGGTGTTTCATCAGCAGGGGTCTCTTCAGGTGAAGTAACCTCTTCGCCTTCTGCAGGAGCATCCTCTGCAGGCGTCTCGTCTGCAGGTGTCTCTACAGCGGGAGCTTCTTCTGCAGGAGTTTCATCGGCAGGAGTTTCATCGGCAGGAGTTTCATCTTCCTCCTTTGGCTCTTCTTCTGCAGGAGCTTCCTCTTCAGGATCCTCCTGAGGTTCCCAGTAGGAATCCTCTTCATTATTTTCAGATGCATCAGCATCAACTGTCTCTGCATCTACTACGCCATCAGTTATTTCTTCTGACTCTGACGCGCGAACCCCGATACTATTGTAATCAGAACCAAAGGTTGTGGTTAAGAAAACCAGCGCCAGAAGGAGTGAGATTTTTCTAGCGATACCTTTACGCATACATTTACCCCCTTCATAAAAAAACAGTTACAATAAACTAATTTAATTATAGAAAATGGGCAAACAAAAAAGCCTACGAAAAATGCAGGCTTTAATGCAAAATTGGTACTTGACGAAGTGTTTTCTTTAGACAATGTTTATATAGTTTATAATTTGTTTATAATTCCGCAAGCTTCATCTTTTGTTTTGCCACATACATTCTGGCATCAGCTCGCTTAAATACTGATTCTACCGTGGTATCTGTTCCGGGATCGTACTTTACAAGTCCTTTTGCGATGTTTATCTTCTCCCATTCATTAACGGTCTCGTTGTTAATCTTCTCGGCCTCAAGATCGAAGTCTCTCATAAGCTTGTAGCAGTTGTCATAATCATCTCCCTGAAGGATTACGACAAATTCGTCTCCGCCTATTCTAAATACAGGACTTCCCTTGAATATTCTGCAGGTAAGCTTACATGCATTCTGCAGATAGATATTTCCTCTTTCATGTCCATAAGTATCATTTATCTTCTTTAGATTATTGGCATCAAATACGATGATTCCATATTCCTTGTCACCCTTTATCTGATCAAGCTTAGCGGCAGCGTCATCATAAGCCGTCTTATTCTTTACGCCTGTAAGAGAATCATGATAAGCAAGTGAGTTAAGGTCATCTATGTGATGCTTTAGGTGATGAACCATTTTTTCAAGAGCATGTGTCAGTTCGCCGATCTCATCCGTTGTCTCTTCAGGGAATGTAACTTCAAGCTTTCCGTTATTGATTTCCTTAGCAACTTCTGCAAGTTCCTTTAGCGGTCTTGTTATTTTTCCCGCAAACATAATTACTATAAATCCGAAAGATATAAGTATTATTATAGTAGAAACGATAACCTGTCTTGTATGACGGTTACTTATGGCATTTATCTCACTGCTTGGCGCAGTGACAACAAGCTTCATGCCATTTATAAGAGTCTCGTAAGCAAGTTGCTTTTCAACTCCGTCCATGTAATAAGTAAATGGAGTAGTTCCGCTGTTATCTGCTTCGAAACTAAAGTCTCCATGCAGGCCTGTTTTATCCAAAGGAGTACCTATCTCATAATTGGGATTATATAAAATATTTCCTTTTTCATCTATCAGGCATCCGTACCCGGTCTCATAGATTTTAATTGCCTGTACATCTTCTATCATTGATGCAAAATCGATATCCATACCTGCAACACCAATAAAAACACCGCCTTCATATAAAGGAACAATATATGAGATCAGAATCTGATCGAAGTTTGCATTTTTATAAGGCATAAGCCAGGTGGGTTTGCCGTTATCAACAGTTTCATACCACCAGTTGACGTATTCTACATCTTCCCTTGTATAATCAGCAAAATTTGTATTCTTTTCCTTATAGAACTCTCCTTCTGTCGTATCCTTTCTATAGAAAAGACCTTCATCTGCAGGCATGATTTCCGGATTGTATCTGACATAGTAGGCAAGAACGCCTGATGTATTATTAGCTATGTCTTCAAAAATGTTAGCAAGCTGAACAGTATAACTATCTCTGTATTCCTTATCATCTGCAAGTTTTTCCACAGAGAACAATCTGTCTACAGCGTAATCAGACAATATGTTAACTGCATTCCTCAGATCGATAAGTCTGTTGTCAATTCTCTCCGCCTCGGAAAGGGCTGCCAGACTAAGAACCTGCGCAGAGTTTTGAGAGGCAACCTGTCTAAGGGTAAATACACCTGTACCACCCACAAGAATTGCCACAAAGAGAATAGCAAAAGTTGTAAGAACCATTACTTTGTCTTTTATAGTCTTCATTATTCCCTCAATTTTTTGCTGTCAGCAATGAATATTATAAATACCGTTAGCATTGTTCCAAATAAGAAACCGTATAGCACAAATTCAATATTGGTTACCCCGCTGTTATCTATGGTTGCAGCCATAGCTGTTTCTTCATCCTGTATTTCCACTAATTCTGATGGTTCAACAGCTACCCCCTCATCTTCCGGGTTATCTCTTTTAACTCCAAGGACATTGGTATCCGGATACGATACTTTAAGAGTCCCGGGTCTTAGGCTTACATTTACAAACTTATCTGTTACATCAAGTCCATTTGGATCATAGATAATATAATCCGTAACTATATTATTATCTTCTGTATTGTCCTCAGGATAAGTCACGCTCCCCTTAGCTACTGCTTTATAACTAAAACCGTAAGGAAGCCCCTGACATGTTACATTTATCTGCTCTGTAAGAGGTGTGCCATCAAAAATTTTTTCTGCACTGGGAGCTGTGAGAATAACATGGTCTGTGTAGATGCCTTCTTTTTCAGCCTCTGCACTTATACCAGTGAAAAAGAGCAGAAAAACTACGCATGCTGTAATAAGCATACTAACAAGCGTAGTAATTCTGCTCTTTTCTATGATATTTACCATCTCCCCTTCATCCTTTCACCGCGAATTTCGCAAATGCGAGCGAAAGCACATATCTACGCTTCAATTATACTAAGAGATAATTAAAGATAATTTACCAATTTTGAACGGATTCGTGCATTATTCGTACTTGACAAATTAAAATTTTATGTTATTTACCCCAATATACCTCTTGTATTATAATTAGTTTATCTTAAGAACAGACATTTCGAGGACTAACAATGAGCGATTCCGAAAAATTACACATAGCTGTCTGCGATGATGAGATGGCACAGCGCAGACAACTGAAATTTATAATAGAAAAGCATCAGCCGGAGACAATTGTTGATGTATTTGAATCAGGAGAAGAGTTTTTGAAGGCTTTTCGCCCGGGTGTTTATGACCTTATTTTCATGGATATACTTATGCCCGGGATGGGCGGAGTTGACGCAACTTCCAAGATACGTGCAGTTGACGCCTCTGTGCCGATTGCCTTTGCAACATCCAGCAAAGACCACGCTCTGGAAGGATATAAAAACAGAGTTATCCGTTATCTTATGAAACCCTTCGATCCGGTTGAAGTAGGAGAAGTTCTACTTCTTGCTTCACAGATGAAGAGTTCCCAGGGAGGAATTACTGTCCGCATGAATGGTAAGGATCTTAATTTCCCCTTTGAAAAAATCTGTTATGTAGAGCAGAATGCCCATACATTATTCCTTCATATGGCAAACGGCGCTACTCTTCAGATGACCGGAAAACTTGATGACATTGAAGCCCAGACTCCTGATGATACCTTTATGAGATGTCACAAGAGCTATCTTGTAAACATCGCCCACGTTAAGAATGTGGATAAAGACCTTCAGGTATTT
>JAILPB010000079.1 GCA_024690485.1 Butyrivibrio sp.
AACTCCCAGCCATATTTCTTTTGCTGCTTCTTGACCATCTTCTCGATCTTCTCACGAGAATATCTGTTGCTGGCATTCTCCATGCCATCTGTAGTAATAACAACAATGGTCTTCTCAGGCCTGTCCTCTTCCCTGGCGTACTTGTGAACATTGCCGATGTGGTGGATTGCTCCACCAACTGCATCCAGAAGAGCTGTGCAGCCTCTGACGTAATACTGCTTATCAGTCATCTTCTCTATCTTTTCAATCGGCACTCTGTCATGGATTACTTCGCACTCGTCATCGAAAAGAACTGTAGAAACCACTGCCTTCTCGCCTGTCTTTTTCTGTTTCTCCATCATGGCGTTGAAACCTCCGATGGTATCCGCCTCAAGACCTCCCATTGAACCTGATCTATCTAAAATGTAAACAATCTCTGTATATCCTTTACTCATCTCTTCTGCCTCCATCATTACATCTGTAGCTCACCTGCACTTCGTTCCGGATACAGTCTCACTAAGCTTGCATGCAAAGCTAAGTTCGACTAGTACTTGCAGTGAGCTGTTTCCTTTGCTTACGATGTAATAATACCTTTTGGGCAAAAGAAATAGGTCAACCCGAAGGCGACCTATCCAATCAGCCATTTGACAGCGGATCCAATCCGTAATCAAACAGCACAATATCTATCTTCATAACGTTGTAATCTTCATGTCTGATGAAATACTCAACTATCACATCTGTCTGTGATACCGGAGACAGTGCATACCCGGCAAGCCTCAGGAAATCTACCGCTTCATCCATGTTGAGTTTAAGGCCCACCGCCAAGGCAAGTACCTTTTCCTTTGATGGCTTAACCTGTCCCTTAATCAGCTTGGAAAAATACTGCTTTGAAATATTCGCTGCAGCATAAACCTCAGAATTCTTGAGTCCCTTTTTGTTGATCAGCTGCTGAAGATGCTTTTCAAAAGAATCCGTGTACATGCTCTTTAAAGCATCGTCAAGAGACTCTGCTTTTGGGGAGGCAAAGAGCCCCTTCTTAGATGGTGCAGCTCCGGCAGCACTCAGAGAAAGCATCATAGGAGCACCATAAATCTCATTCTCCTTAGGTGCGCTTCCAATATCTTCTGATTCGAATTCTTTGTAATTTTCACGTCTTCTATCACGAGGACGCTCTAATCTGTACTCTTCATCAAGCGTCTCAGTAACATAGTCATCATTAATGTAGCTGCGTACTTCCTCTCCAAGTTCTCCAGAAATCCTTACAGGCTTCTGTCCGAACACCACCAGGAAGATTTCCATCTCATGCTCAGTGAGGAACCTGGTAAAAGAATCTACGGCAATTTCAATTCCAAGCTTCTGAGGAAACCCATAGGTTCCAGTTGCAAGAAGGGGAAAAGCAATGGACTTGCACTTATGCTTATAAGCCAACTCCAGAGATTTGTCATAGCATGCCTTCAAGAGATCTGCTTCACCATGATCTCCTCCATCCCACCAGGGACCACTGGCATGGATTATGTATTTCGCACCAAGATTAAAAGCCGGAGTTATTCCCACTTCTCCCGGTTCCAGGCGACCTATCTTTGCACGCGCGGTAAGAAGTTTCTCTTCTCCTGCAGCTTTATATATAGCAGAATCAACGCCAGCTCCGATTGCAACCTCTGGGTTTGCTGTGTTTACTATGGCATCTGCTTTTACTTTTGTAATATCATTTCTGATAATTTGAAATGGCATGGTCGTTCAACCTCAGTATTTATCACCAATTTCTTGGCGTCAGGAAAATCACGCTGTCATCAAGGATTACATCTCTTGCAAGGATCATACCCTTGCTGTATCAGCTTATCCCTCACCAATTTGTTGTAAACCTTAACCGCCATAAACACCCCTGTGTATATTATTGTTTCTGTATCTTATTACCTTCTATAGCGTAAGATAGCATCCTAAATGAACTACCTGGTCTCTTAGCAAAATCACTAATAGCGCACTTATGAATAATCTTATTGTCCTTAATCACCAGGATTTCTCCATCATGGAAATCGAAGTATGTATCCCCATGCTTAAATCCAATATTTGCTTTATCATCGGCAATATCTACGTCTTTGGATGCACGCTTGAGCTCTCTATAGAACCTATACTCTTCCTCTGACTTGATGTTCAGCTCCGGAACAACATCGCTATGCTGTAATAAGAACATGTTAGTAAAGCCAACTGCCATACCCTGCTCTAATGGCTTAATTGACTCACCGGATTCGTTAATATCAGTTATATCCTTCCACTCACGGACAGTAATCCTGTAGTATGGCTCATCGCCGTTATTTCTGCTAGGGTTAATTGGCACTTCTGTTATGGATGATCTCTTAAGCAAGGCCACACGAATAGCCTCGCCGTAGTACCTAATTTCTCCCTTATCTCCAAACTTATTATTAGTCTGATATAGAGCGACGTAGTGGATAGGAAGCCTTTCATCGCTCACCATGCTCTTAGGAACATAGTAAAACTTCTTCTGGTAGCATGTCTCAAACTGCTCTGGAGATCTGAATGTTCCTATCAACACTTCTCTCTTATTCCAATCAACCTTAGCCAGCTTCTCTTCAATTCCTGCAGGGAGCGTTGTTCTTTCAAATGCAGACTCCTTAGAATCACTGATAAGGTCATCCAAAAGCCTTCTAACAAGCTTTGTGGAGCCTGGCAAGAATGGAAGGCCACCAATGTTTACAGTTTCTATGCTCTTATAGAATCTGTGGTTTTTGTACTGTTCCTCGTCATCATAAGGGAAAAGAATATACGCACCAAACATAGTCTTTTCAAACATAAACTTGGATTCACGATTCTCATATACGATTGAATCCCTATATCTATGCATGGTGTTAATATCATCAACCTTTGGCCCCGGCTTATCATCAGGATAGAACGGGCTTGAAGGATCCTTTTCTATACGATACTTCGCATCAAATACGTACTTGTAGGCTACGTCAGTTCCCCTCTTTTCAAGCTCAAGCACATTATCCGGTCTTTGATTAACTGTCTGCGTCTTTTGTTCGGAAGGGTTATATACAAGCGTTATATGCTCACCGGTATTAGGATTGATAAATCTTGCCTCTGATCTATGTCCCTTTATAAGGGTCACAGTTATTCCGTTATTATCGACTTTAACAATATCCGGAGAAACAAGCTTATATTCCTTCTTCAGTATGCTGAACAGCTTGATGAAGCACCAATACTCATAAAGAAGAGCCGTGTCCTTAACTGACATCTTAAATATATCGCCATTAACTGAAAGACTTCTACTCAGCATAAGATAGCACTTATAAAGTTCTCTATATCCTGGAGCCATTCCAAATACCAGAGACATACTCTTTGCTGCATGATACTCAGAAACATCCTGGAGAAAAGATGAATGCATAACTCGCTTCACATCCCTC
>JAILPB010000026.1 GCA_024690485.1 Butyrivibrio sp.
CATAGCCCGCTATGCCTGCGTTTTTGAAACTGCACTCTCGGGCAAGCATACTTCGAATTAGGCCAGTTATTTTGCGAACGATGTACTAGAATGTTTGCATGATGTAAGGGATAAATATAATCCCCAGCATTATTTATTATAATTTGGCTAAAACGTAAAAGCAATATCTAAAGATTGCTCATTTGGAAACTCTTCTCGCAAATATTGCTCTTTTGAGGGATTTACAACAAATATGCAAAATTATATATTGCATATTTAGCTAAAACGTAATAGCATGAAATAAATGAAAGAAGTAAAGGGGGTTCCAATGAGCAAATATCAGGATATTACAAAGTTACTGGATGGATTTGTGGAAGATGGCCTTCCGGGATGTGCGCTTTCTTTTGCTAAGGATGGCGAGGTTCTGTATGAGCATTATGCCGGCTGTGACAACTTAGAAACAGGGCATAAGCTCGATGAAAACACTCTTTTTAGAATGATGTCAATGACTAAGGTCGTTGTGGTTACTGCAGGAATGATGCTCTATGAGCGCGGAAAATTCCTCTTAAACGATCCGCTATATAAGTATTTCCCTGAATATGAGAATACGCAGGTAGTGGAATATGATTCCAACGGCAACTATACACTTAGACCCGCAAAGAGTCCGATTCTCGTGAAGGATGCCTTTAGAATGAGCTGTGGTATGCCCTACGAATACGGCGAGAGTGTTACTGCCAAGGAAATGTTCAGAATAAAGCGTGAGCTTGAACAGAAATATGGAACCTACGACATAGAGACAGAAGTAGCAGCCATGGGACAGGTTCCGATTGCTTTTGATCCGGGCACTCACTGGCTTTACGGCTACGGACATGACATAGTATCCGGTCTTGTGGCAAGGCTTTCAGGCATGCCTACATCTGAATTTATTAAGAAAGAAATACTTGATCCACTTGGCATGAGGGATACTTTCTATAGATTCCATGACGGAAATGAAAAGAAACTGATACCTGTTTATCATCCCCTTGGAGATGGTAAGTGGGAGGCTCAGAAGGGACTTTTGGATAAATATCACGCCGAGGACGCAAAGCTTGATAACGGCGGAGCAGGTCTCTATTCAACTATTCGCGATTACACAAAGTTTGCACAGATGCTTGCAAACGGCGGAGCAGCCAGCGGCGAGCAGATAATAGGTAGAAAAACCATCGATCTGATGAGATCTAATCAGCTAAACGATGCTCAGCTTAAGGATTTCCAGAACTTCTATCTTGCAGGATATGGTTACGGCCTTGGCGTAAGAACGCTGTTATCTCCTGCAGATGGCAATTTCAATGCCTCCTTTGGAGAGTTCGGCTGGACTGGGGCCTACGGAACCTATACTTCCATTGACCCCAGTGAGCATTTCTCTCTTGTATATATGCATCAGACAGATCCAAATAATGAAGAATACTATCACCTTCGCGTAAGAAATGCAGTTTATGGATGCATAAAATAGTACCTGTATGAAAGGAAAACCGATGGATATTAAAAAATCTGAAAAGGGCAAAGGCCCTAAGCTTTTTACAGTGTGCTATTGCCTGCTGATCCTTGTAAGCTTTCTTACATCTCTTAGCTACAGCCTGATACAGACACTTATCGCAACTTATGCTGTAGACCTTGGAGGCACGCTGGCAGCGGCAGGAACGCTCACGGGTCTCTTCTCTACGGCGGCAATGATATGCAGACCTGCAGGCGGTGCTCTGTGTGATGTGAAAAATAAAAAGATCATATGCCTTGTTTCCACAATAGTTTTTGCCTTTGGTTTCTTTGGATATGCGCTTTCCATGAATATGACAGCTCTGTTGATATTCAGACTTCTTCACGGCGCAGCCTTTGGAATAAGCGGAACTGCCAACATGGCACTTGTAGCTGAGAGCATACCGAGACAGAGAATGGGAGAGGGACTTGGCTACTACGGCGTCGGACAGGTTGTATCTCAGATAATAGGTCCTGTTTTTGGTGTTGCACTCCATGAGTTTATTGGATTTAAAGCTTTGTTTTTCCTTGTAGGATTTATCTGCTTTGGTGCTGTTGTCGTACTTGCTCTTATTCCATATGAAAACAGACGTCCGGAAGCAGAAGTCTATGAGACTGCGGACAGCAAAAACAAAACAGGGAATCTTATCGGAAGACTTATTGCGGCAAATTGCATCATATATGCGCTTACAGCAGGAATGTTCTCGTTTATGAACGGTGTCACAAACTCATTCCTTGTTATGGTTGGAGAGGAGAGAAGCATTCCGCACATCGCGCTTTTCTTCACGGTTAACGCAGGTTGCCTCTTTGTAGTAAGGCTTTTAATGGGAAAAATCGCAGACGAAGCGCCTCTTACAATCGTTGTGACAATATCACTTCTGGTGGGCTTTTCATCCATGTTTATGCTCTCAAAAGCCGCAGTACTTCCTGTAGTTCTCGTGGCCGCTGTTTTAAAAGCTCTTGGACAGGGCGTTGGACAGATATCACTTCAGTCAGCCTGTGTTAAGAGCGTAGATGAATCGAGAGTTGGAGTGGCTTCCAGTACCTATTACATAGGAGCAGATGTAGGAAACAGCCTTGGACCAATAATCGGCGGAACAATATCCGGTGCATACGGCTATGCATCAATGTTCAGGGGCGTTGCTTGGATATCTGTTGCGATGATAGGAGTATTTCTTGTTTATGAGCTAAGTTATGGCGCTAAAAAGCGGAAAGGATTGAAAAATGGGTACGTTCAGGTTTAATTTTCGTTCGGAAGTTTTAGGTATTTACACAAATGTCACAGTCACCATTCCAACAGGAAGATACAGCTATAAAGAAGGTGAAAAGCCTGTGTACAAGCCCGGCATGAAGTTTGCTACCTGCTATCTTTTGCACGGAGGCGGAGAGGATGACACAGTTCCATATCGTAACGCTAAAGTAGAGATGTATGCTGAGAGAAACAATGTGATGACAGTTACTCCTTCAGTAAATGACAGCTTTTATGTAGATACTAAGTACGGAATGAAGTACTTTACCTACATTACAGAGGAGCTTCCTATTGTTATCAGAAGCCTTTTCCCTTCATCAGAGAAAAGAGAAGATAACTTCGTAATGGGCTATGCAATGGGCGGAAACGGTGCGCTCCTTGCAGGAATTAGAAGACCCGATCTATACAGCGTGTGCGTTGATCTCTCAGGTGGAATCGGCAGCACCCTGGATACAGACTCACTTGCAGGGCAGCTCAGGGATATTAAGGGTCTTGAGAAATTCCAGGGTGCATTTGGCGAGGCGGAGGACCTTCCGGGTAGCTCTTTGGATTTAGCAACTCATTTTAATAAGGCTCTTGAAAACAACACAGAGCTTCCCAAATTATTCATCGCTGTTGGTAACGATGACTTCATAAGAGACGTCGTAAGAAAAGACAGAGACGCAATTCAAAATGCCGGAATCCCGCTTGTTTACGAGGAACCTGAGGGCTATGGTCACGATTGGAAATTCTGGGATGCCTACATTGAAAAGGCATTTGACGAGTGGCTTCCCACACAAAATTGATTGACTTTTTAATATCGATAACGTAACATAAAATTATAAATAGCTAAAACGAAATAGCATTTAGGGAGGGGTTATGGGGTTACTATTTAAAGAAGTCAAAAGTGCAGGCAGAGGCATGTATCTCTATTATCCGGATACGGAGAGACACAACCCCTACCTGACAAGTCTTATCACTGTTATCAGGGGAGACGACAGTGAAGAATCCGTAAAAAATCTTTTAAAACAAGGTCTTGAAAGTCTTTCAGAGGAAAAAAGAATAGTGCTTGCTTTTCCAAATCCCGGAAAACAGGGCTGGAACATCAGACTTTTAGCAGAGGCTGAGGATGACACCGAGGTTTTGGACAAGCTCCTTAACGAAGTTGGAAAAGAGGACGACGATCCCCTTAAAACCAATGAGATCGGAATCCCGCTTTTGTCTGAAATGCTCAGGCAGTGGCATCTGATGAATACCTACAGGTACGTCATAGGTGTTGGAGAAGGTGCTGATATGGCAATGACCTACGCAGCTACAAAGCCCGAGAGCATAGCAGGAATCCTTACCTTTGGCGGAGAGATCTCTAGAGAAGCCCTTGCGGGGGCAAAGTACGGTGCTGTTACAGCTGTACTTGCGGGAGCTTCGGAGAGAGCGGTTTCCTACTTTGTAAAAGCCTGCGGCTGCACCGAAAGAGCCGCCCGTGAGAGGATAGAAACCTTTGCAAATCCTACGAACGAAGCAAGCTATGTGATAAAAGCTCCAAAGAGCGAATTATCAAGGGAAATCGTCTTCAAAGTCTATGAAGAAACCTTTTCCAAGGTGAGAAAGATAAACACCGGAGCTGTGGGTGATATGGACACAATTTCAGACCTTACAGGGGATGAATTCAAGTGGTTTTTGGATGATGAATCCCTCGGAGAGAAGCACACATGGCTCATGCATGTGCCGGATAATCTGCCAAAGGGCGAGAAGGTACCGCTTATCCTGTTTTGTCACGGGGGTTCCGACAATCCCACAGAAGCAGCCAAAATGGCAAGGCTTCACGAGCTTGGAAAGAAGGAACATTTCATCACGGTTTATCCATGGGGGTCAAATACAGCCAGCTGGGCTGTGGGATACGGAAGTGATGACAAGAACGACAAGACAGAGGACGAGGTTTTCCTTGTAAAACTCATTGATAAGCTGATAGCTGAATATCCGGTTGATCCTGAGAGAGTTTATATGTCGGGCTTTTCCAATGGCGCAGCAATAGCACAGGTTATTGCGATGCTATACCCTGAAAAGATCGCAGGCCTTATGCATATCGACTCCAACTGGCCCGGAAACAGATGGAAGCCCGTGGAGCTTGATATAAACGACATCACTCCCATGAGAAGAGCGCTGGAGCAGAAGAAGGACTGGATGAGGATGCCTGTCTGGTACACCTACGGAACAAGAGAAGCTTCCTGCCCGGTATTTAAGGGCTGCACCCAGCAGTATCAGTACGATTTCTGGAAAAAGTTCAACAACATCAAGGTTGAGGAGACACCTCCTGTTGGAACGGATAAACCCTATGAGAGCGGAGTTCCCGGAGAAAAGATAGAAGAGATAAGGCCAAATCCGAACAAGCTTGAGCAGTTTTACACTGTAAACAGGTTCTACACACAGGATCCTGAGCCAAAGAACTACTATAATTACTGCCTCATGCACGACAAGGGGCATGAAGTAGCTCCGCTTGATGCGACACTTGGATGGAACTACGTAAAGCAGTTTAAGAGAAATCCTGACGGCACTGTGGGCCTCGTTTAAAACAACATAAAAGCAAAAAACTAAATACAAACTAATGGGTAACAAATGGGGGTTACACATGGAAAAGATAAGAAATTACTGGAAAAAGCCGGAGCATGTGGCGTATCTGTTCATCGCACCGGCGGTTGGTCTTCTTTTTATATTCAGAATCCTGCCTACAGCGTTTTCATTTGTCTGCGGACTGTTCGATATCGACATGTTCCTTAACGGAAAAGGCTTTGTGGGACTGGATAATTTCAAGGAAATGTTTCAGGATGATTACTTCTGGAATGCACTTAAGGTAACAATAAAGTTTACTCTAATCGAAGTTCCGATTCAGATGCTTGTAGGACTTATACTTGCAGCACTTCTTACCAAGAACAACAAGTTCAATAAGCTGATGCGTGCGATCTACTTTGCACCGATCGTGTGCTCGGCAACAGTAGTAGCTATCATGTGGAAAATGTTCCTTCATTCTAACATCGGTATTATGACCTACTGGCTTGAGCAGATTGGAATAAAGGGAATAAACTTCCTTAATTCACCGGAATACACCTTCTTCGTTCTTGTGTTTATGTCTGTCTGGAGAAGCTTTGGTATGTCTACAGTTATTCTTCTTTCAGCGATGCAGGGCGTTTCGAGGGATATGTATGAAGCAGCGGAAATTGACGGCTGCTCCGATGCAAGAGCATTTATCTCCATCACGTTGCCACTGATAAAAGATACTTTTGGTTTCGTTTTCATGACCAGACTGATCGGCTCCTTGCAGGTATTTGACCTGGTATTTACAACCACCAGCGGCGGTCCTGCAAGAACAACAGAGACACTGGTTTACTACACTTATACAAAGGCATTCTCAAACAACAGAATGGGCTATGGTGCAGCGGTTTCAATGGCACTTTTCGCTATAATCCTTGTGCTTACCATATTCTGCTATAGAGGATTCTTCTCGGAGGAAAAGGAATGAAAACGGAAGCCAGAGAATATGAACATCAGGGACATAAAGTAAAATCCGGCAGAAGAATGGTGGGAGATGCAGCTGTTGATCTCGTACTTATCCTAATAGCTCTACTTATACTTATTCCTGTTATATGGATGCTGATGTGTGCATTCAGACCGGAAATGGAGCTTATGAAATATCCGCCAAAGTTTTTCCCGGAGTCACTTACAACTGAAAACTTTTCAAATCTGCTTCAGAGACTGCAGATTTTGACCTATCTTAAAAACTCAATAATCTACTGTATTTTTACTACAGTACCACAGCTTTTTATCAACTCCCTTGCAGGCTACGCCTTTGCAAGATATCAGTTCAAGGGTAAAAACGTGATATTTATTGCGGTTCTTGCTACTATGATGATTCCTTTCCAGGTAATCATGGTTCCGTTGTTCCTTGAAGTAGTAAAGCTTGGAATGTACGACAATTACGCAGGACTTTTGATTCCCAACTGGGGTGTTGCAATCTGTATTTTCATGACAAGAGCAGCTTATGCGGCGCTTCCCAAGGAACTTGAAGAGGCAGCAAGAATGGATGGTCTTTCTGAGTTTGGCATCTATTGGAAAATTATGACACCTCTAATCATGCCTACACTTATGACAAACCTGGTACTTGGAATTAACGGTGCATGGAATGACCTGCTATGGCCACTCCTTATGACATCAACTCCGTCAATGAGAACTCTGGCAAATGGTATCGCACTTTTCCTGGAGACAAGTCTTCAGTATGGAACAGCTTTTGCAGGAGCGTTCATTTCAGTTATACCTATGATGATCCTTTATATATTCGGACAGCAGTACTTCGTTGAGGGTACAGCTACAAGCGGCTTAAAGGGCTAATTTTTTAATCACGAACTAAAACGAAATAGCGGGTGTCTGTTTCGTAAAAAATAGGAGGGTGAAAATGATAAAAAAGAAAGGTATAGCATTATTATTAACAGCATGTATGACTCTTTCACTGGCAGCATGCGGCGGCGGATCAGCTACGGCTGGTACGGGCTCAGTTTCAGAAGATAATACTTCTGCGGCAGAGAGCACAGAAGAAGCTGCAACAGCTACTGAGGAATCCAAGCCCATCACAATTCAGTTCTGGAATGGCTGGACAGGCTCAGACGCACAGGTTCTTATTGAACTTGTAGAAAAATTTAATAAGGAAAACAAATGGGGCATTACAATCGAGATGGATTCAACCTCTGATTTCAGAGATAAGATAACTCCTGCAATGGCAGCTGATAAGGTGCCTGCACTGATTCTCGGCTCCTGCTCAGAGAAATACCTCTACGAAGGCGAGATCAGAAACCTTGATAATATCTGGAGCGATACAGGAATGAAGGAAGATGATTTCATGGGTTCATATCTTGATTCACTTAAGACAGAGGACGGCCTTTATGGCATTCCTTTCCAGATTTCAAACTACGTTGTTTATTGGAACAAAGATCTCTTCGAGAAAGCAGGCCTTGATCCGGAAACTCCGCCTACAAGCTATGAGCAGTGGACAGAGTATGCTGAGAAGATCACAGATGCTGACAACCACATCTATGGCTCAGGTCTTTCTTACACAAACTATGGTGCGGTAGCATGTCTTATGCAGATGTTCGGCGGTGAGCAGATTACCAAAGAAAATGACAAGTGGACAGCTCACTTCAAGGACAATCAGGGCTACAAAGACTTCATCAAGTGGTTCAACTATCAGTTTGATGCAGGCTACAACCCCGTTGAAGGTGACATCGTATCAATGTTTATCGCTGGTCAGATCGGTATGTACGTTGATGGCCCATGGGTTCTTGCTGACGTTCATAAGTATGACATGAACTATGGTGTAACAACACTTATTGAGACACCTGAAGGTGGAAAGCAGGCTCCTGCTAATACTCAGTGCTTCTTTGTAACACAGGACTGCACAGATGAGGAAGCTCTTGCAGCTGAGAGATTTATCTCTTGGTGGCACTATGGCAACGGTGATATCGATGTTAAGGATACAGCAGTTTACGCATGGTCAGACAGAATCGGTTATCCTACATACTTTATCCCTGTAGCAGAGTGTGATGAGTACAAGAATAACGCAGACATGAACGCAATCACAATCAACGATCCTGAGTATTGCATGGACTCCATCGCTCCCGGTGAATTCAGATATTGGTCAGAAGTTCTTACAGGACCGGTTATCGACCTTATCAACAACCTGACTTTCTATAAGGATAAGGATTCCTCCGAACTCCTTGACAAGTGCCAGGAAGCAGCAGATGCAATCATCAATGAAAAGTACGGATACGAATAATACCCGGTAAGTATTAAATAACCCCAGGGAAGGAGGAGGCAGCCACTCCTCCTTTCCTTTGTTGAAAAGATAAACGGTGATTTTTGAAAAAATAGAAACTATATAACCCCATTTGACATAATAGAAGAGGACATAAAAATGACAAACGACAAAATATGGAAAAATCTGGCTCTTAAGGCTTATCCCGGATCATACAACAGATTAAATATGAATGTTGAATCAGACGGAACAGTCGAGAGTCTTCACTATGTTGATAGAAAACCCGGAACTATTGTTTATAAGGACGGAACAGCGGAGTTCAATTTCTATGCTCCTAATGCTAAGACCGTTGAAGTATGCGGAAAATCAGGAACTCTTCCATCAGACCACATAAGCCTTACAAAGGGAGAAGACGGCTGGTTTAGCACCAAGGTTAAGGTTCCCGCAGGCTTTCACTACCTTGACTGGTTTGTGGACGGAGTTATGTGCGCTAACCCTGACGGAATGATCTGCTACGGATGCTTTGGAAATATCGGATTTATAGACGTTCCCGAGGAGGGAGAGGACTTCTGGCTCAGAAAGGACGTGCCTCACGGAACGGTTCATTTTGATATGTACAAATCTGGAGAAAACTCCAGAGTAAAGACAGCTGTTGTCTATACACCTCCGGGATATGAGGAAAACAGCGAAAAATCCTATCCTGTTCTCTATCTTCAGCACGGCGTCGGAGAATCCGAGGTCAGCTGGCTTTGGAACGGAAAACAGAACTATATTTTGGATAATCTGATTGCCGATAAGTCTTGCAGAGAGATGATCGTAGTAATGAACGCAGGATACAGCTTCAGGCCTGGCGAAGATGCTATTTTCTATCCCGGTGATTTCGATTCTGAGCTGCTTTACGATTGCATGCCTTTCATAGAGAAAAAATATCGCGTACTTA
>JAILPB010000031.1 GCA_024690485.1 Butyrivibrio sp.
CCAAAATCCTTCTCCTTGTAGTTCCAAAGAGCGTGACCTATCTGATACTTATCAAAGGCTGTGTGGATGTCCTTGAGCCAGCGAAGTTTGCTACGGTTATCAGCAATATCGATTGCGCCGTACTCTCCGCAATAAAGAGGCATATCATCAGCCTTAGCTTTTTCAAGGGCAGGAGCAAAGATAGTCTCAAAGAACTCAGGTCCAAGCTTATCAACCTTAACTTTATAGATAGCGCCGCCAAGATCAGGATCTATAACCTTGCTTCTCTCCTTATAGGTCTCCATATCGGAAGGATAGTCGATTCTGAAGTCTGAAGGCATGTTTTCTACCCAGTAAGCACCCTGATGTGTGAAGGGAAAAGGCTCATAGCAGTGGAAATTGTAAACAAGCTTATCGTCCTTTGGAAGCTTTAAAAGCGGCACAGTAAGAACGCTGTTGTAGCAAACACCTCCTGCAACAATCCATGAATTTGGTGCAACTTCCCTGATCATCTTGATATATCTTGCAAGAAGGTCATTCCATGCATCAGCTACGCTCTCAAGGACTACTTCGTTAAGGGGCTCAAAGGCCACTCTGTCAGAGTCATTAGCAAAACGTGTAGCAATCTCCTTCCACAGATTGAGGAAACGTGTCTGAAGTCCCTCATCATAGAAAAACTTGGAACGATCCATGTCCTTTTTAAGAGGATCAAAAGAATATCCATAGCACTCATGGAGATCGATCAGCATGTTGAGATTGTACTTCTTACACCAGGAAAGGCAGTTCTCAAGATAGCCAAAGCCGCTCTCCTTGAAATTGCCATCTTCGTCCTCGAGAACATTATAATCCACGGGAACTCTTACGTGATCAAAGCAAAGCTCAGCAATGTAAGCAATATCCTTTTCAGTAATAAAGGTCTCAAAATGCTTTTCATCATATTTTGCAAACTGGGAAATCCAGCCTCCAAGGTTTACTCCCTGTGAAAACCCTTCAAATTTTCTCATACCCATTTTCCTCCGTTATTATTTATACTCAGATATCTAGATTTTATCATAATTAGACCCATGTAAAAGTAGAGAAATTCCCATTTTTCCATGTTTTCGCAAGTTTTCGTAAGCAGAACCAAAATTACTAAAATTCCCGAAAAAAACATTCACCGGAACGCCAAAGCTCATATCGCCCGAATGCCCCATCTATGCTACAATAATCTCCATGAAAACAAATACTTATGAAATAAGCGATGCAAACATAATAATAGATAAAGCTCCAAAAGCCATCCTTGTGGGACTTATGCACGGTGACATGGAGAGCAGCAAGTTTGATCACTCCCTGAGTGAACTCTCAGAGCTTGCAAAGGCCTGCGATCTTGAGACCGTAGGAACTGTCACACAGACTCTGCCCCACCCGGATCACAGCACATTTATCGGAAGCGGCAAGGTCGAAGAGCTAAAGAACCTGATATCCATGCTGGATGCAGATATAATCATTTTTTCTGACACCCTCTCTCCTATTCAGCTTAGGAACCTGGAAAAAATCCTGGATACTGAGGTTATAGACAGAACAGGACTCATTCTTCAGATATTTGCAAAGAGAGCCAGAACCAGGGAATCCCGCATGCAGGTTGAATATGCACAGCTTCAGTTTATGCTCCCCCGCCTTGCAGGCATGCGAACAGAGCTTAGCCGTCAGGGAGGCGGAAGCGGCAGATTATCCAACAAGGGTGCCGGTGAGAAAAAACTTGAGCTGGACAGACGTAGAATTGAAAAGCGAATGGCTGAGCTTAGAAGGGAGCTTGAGACTATCGAGAGGGAGCGCGATACCCAGAGAGCAAAGCGTCTATCATCTGATGTTCCGAGGATTTCCCTTGTGGGTTACACAAATGCCGGAAAATCCACGCTTTTAAATGCGCTTCTTGAAAAGAGCCACGTTGAAGATATCGACAACAAGAAGGTTCTGCAAAAGGACATGCTCTTTGCAACCCTCGATACCACAGTAAGAAGAATCAGTGCGCCGGGCCACAAGCCCTTCCTTTTATCAGACACGGTAGGATTTATCGATGAACTTCCCACAACCCTGGTAAAAGCCTTCAGATCAACTCTGGCAGAAGCGGTCTACGCTGATATTCTCCTTGAAGTCATCGATTTTTCAGATCCCGAATATATGACTCATATCGAAGTCACAGAGCGGACTCTCAGGGAAATCGGCGCAGGTGCCATACCGATAATCTATGTATTTAACAAAGCAGACGTTGTAATCGCAGGCTCAGAGCACACATCACTAGAGATACCTCATGTAAAGTCAGGCAGAATCTATATGTCTGCGGAGAACGGCATAGGTCTTGACGAACTAATGACTCTTATAGAGAAAACTCTCGAGGGCGAAAAGAAGGAAGCAACCTTCCTTATCCCCTATTCAGATGGCGCAGCCCTGTACGAACTTACAAGCAGTGCAGAGGTCATCAGTACCGAGTACACAGAAGGCGGAACAAAACTCCTTGTAAAATGCAGCATGCGCGATCTAAAGCGCCATGAAAACTACATAATCTAAAACCTATCTCCCGAAAATAACTTTCACATTTTCGGGAGTATTTTTGTATCTTTTTTTCAAATACTTAATAAAAAATATATCATCGTTTTATAACCTAAAGACCCGCAAACTGTATACTATACTTAGAAATAAACTACACATATTGCGTACCCATGGGTATAAGGCATGGCAAAATTCAAAGATTATATCCTGGATTTACTCTCGGAACACGAGAGAAATCAGGAAGTATACTTTAACAAGTTCGACCAGATGATTCAGGACTACAACAAGAGAGTACTGACTATTTGTCATGTCCTTTTGCCGGTTTTATTCCCGGGTATGATCGCTATATCCTACTGTTTTCAGAAAAGTATAGATAGTATCTGGGTTCTTTTCCTTGTAATTCCCATACACCTTGTTTATTACTCAGCATTTTTTATTGAAAACAAGTTAAAAAGGCTGATCGATCAGGATTATTACACAGTTATCTACTACGTGGCCTTTCTTATCCACATGATTTTGATGGATACCATGGCCTTTAGAAATTCTCAGGGACTATGGTTCCACACCTTCCTGGTACTCATTTCCCTGGTCTATATAGCAAGGCTTCAGGATTATATCCTCCTGAATATAATTCTTGGGGGACTCTACGGTTTTCTTGTTTATATATTTAAAAACAGGGATTTCCTTAAGATCGACATTTTTAATGTAATTGTTTCCGTCATTATTTCAGTTTTTATCGCTGTGATCGTGACTATTATCAGAAACTCTCAGGCTGTCCTTAATCAGACCTTGAAAAATGAGGGTGCCTACGACAACCTCACAGGTCTTTTGAATAAAGGCGCTGCAAAGAAAGAGATTGCCAGATACTTTGAAAATCGCCCCTCCAATGAAACTGTATGTGTTATCTCCCTTGATGCTGATAAATTCAAGGATATTAACGACAAACTGGGACATACCACCGGAGATCAGGTTCTTTCAGGCTATGGCGATATCTTAAAATCCCACTTCAGAGTTGATGATATCGTAGCCAGAAACGGCGGAGATGAATTCCTAATCGTTATGAAAGGGCTCGTAGCTCCATATAACGTAGACACCATCTGCAGGCGTATACAAAAGAGTCTGGCTGATTTTCATGTTGAGGGTGGATGGTCCTTTACTTGTAGTATCGGTCTTGTGATCGACTCCTATGGTTACAGCTTTGAAAAAATGTTTACCATGGCAGATGACGCCTTATATGAATGCAAAATAAGAGGCCGTGACTGTTTCACAGAATGGCACACCTACCAGATGACCTATGACAGCTCAAAACCCCTTATTCTTATATGCAGCAAGCGCGGCTACGAAAGCATTAACGAGCTCTTTAGGAGCCTTAGAGATTCCTACAGCACTCTGCAATCAGACAACGGTAATGAGGTGCTAAATATCGCCAGTCAGTACTGCAATGAACTCTCTATTGTCGTACTTGATATGAGCGTAGAGAGGATCCCGGCAGAGCAGGTTTTGACATATATAAAACAGCGTCCTAATTTCTCGCATATAAAAGTCATTGCAGCATGTCCTTCACCTTCTATGATCGTGACAGCAAGAAAGCTTGGAGCAGACAGTATCATAAGTCTTCCTTCTCAGCCTGCTAAGATGAGAGCCGAGATTGAAAGACTCCTGCAAGTATAATAAGGTTCCCTGGTATCAGATAGCAAAAACACAGGAGAAAAAATATCATACGCCGCAAGGTTTATCTCATATCACGAAAATCCCCATAGCCTTCATGGCCATGGGGATTTCGCTTACTTCATATTATGTATCTTAATTTTTATTTAGGTACATTCCTAAAGGCTTTCACAGGATTACTCCTCTTCCTGGTTTTTTCTCTTTCCAAGCGCCATAAGTGTTACTGCTGCACCTGCTGCAAAGAGAAGAACAAGCATTCTTGCAGGATTTGTTGCATCCTCAGTACCACCTCGTCTTGCGCCAAGTACTTCACCTTCTTCTACTGCAACTTCTTCTACAGGTCTTGTTACTCCGAGAACAGATCCGTTATCGTTGTTTGATCCGCCATCATTGTTATTGTTGTCATTATTTGTGTTTGTATTTCTTGAAGGCTTATCATCATCGTCGTCGTCATCATCGTCATCGTCTATCTTATCTGTGTCAGTATTCTTAACGACTGTAAGTGTTCCGTAGCTTTCTTCAAACTTGTAGTTTGTATCAAGTGTCTTCTCGTTAGAAGGCTTCTTTGTGAAGAGGTTAGTTACAGTACCGGGCTCTGTGATTGTTCCTGTTACGTCGAAGTCATATCCTTCTCCGTCAGCAAATCCATCGCCGCCTACTGTAATATCCTTAGCTGTAAGAGGTGTTCCATCATATACCTTAGTTGCTGAAGGTGATGTAAGTGAAACCTCTCTGGGAAGTACATGGAGGTAACCGATAACTTCAGTTACATCCACAAATTCAGGCTGCTCATCTTCTGTCTGCGGAACTTCGTTCTCGCCGTCACCAAGAAGCGCTGACTTTACAGCGTTGCCATCCTTAATGATTTCAATAGTGAAGTTATTTCCAATACTTTCAGTTTTTTCGCCCATGTGAAGGTCTACAAAGAACTTGCCTTCATGGAGAAGTATCGGATAATCACCAACATTTGTTCCTGCACCACCTGTCAGGTACATACCGCCAACAACGATATACCATCCAAGTTCTTCATCAACTGTAATTTTCTGTTCAGCTATCTCTACAACGCCGGGTGTTGAATCATCAGCTGATGCCTTGATAACTGCTGCTGAAATTACGCTTTCGATAGCATCCTGAATGCTGTTAAGTGCTGCATGTAAGCCATAATTCTTAGCTGCTTCCTTAAGCTTTTCAGAGTCAACGTTGACTGCTACATTAACATCCATCTTAGCGTACATTGTAACACCGCTGTACTTAACGTATGTATCTCTTCCGTTTTCTTCCTTATCAGTTGTAAGCTCGATTGTGATCTTATACTTCTCATCATCACCACGAGGTGTAACTGTAAGTGTGCCTTCTACAACAGTAATTTCATAGTTCTCAGAAATCTTTCCTCTTGCGATCTCTTCATCAACTACCTTGTCATCACTGAACATATAGGTAAATGTGTTAGCACTTGATCCTTCTTCGTACTGTGAACCGGTTACGTTGTACTCAGGCTCCTCACCTTCTACAAATGCATACTCCTGATTCTCAGGGAATGAAACAATAATTTCGCTATCAAGATTATTTCCTTCGTCATCAACAAGCTTACCTGCCTCAAGGAGAGCCTTGGTTGTAAGTGTACTGTAGATGTCATAAGGAGCTTTACCACTTGCAGATGTAATAGTTACTTTACGAGGATTGATAATGATATCACCATTTACATACTCAATAACATAGTTATCATAATGCTTATCCTTGATATCCTTGCCGTTAAGCTGAAGCGCCCAGCCCTTCTTAGTTCCTCTGGACTTTGGATCAAGCATAACGTCCTCTAAGGATTCCTTACCATCTGCTACTGTCTTGAAGCTCTTCTTTGAGAACTTAAATACATTCTTATTTGTTCTTACTGAGAGGTTCATAGTCTTTCCTGCAGCAATCTCTTCCTCAGTAAATACAGCTTCAACCTTAACTTCACTGTTAGCGAAATCTTCTGATGTAACAGCTACTCCGTCATAGAGCTTCTCTAATCCGGGAACAGTAATCTTAATTGTTCTGGGTGTTACTGTAAGTGTACCCTTGTTTACAACGATATAGTTAACAGCAAAAGGCTCATTCTCAATGCAAGCGCTTTCACCTTTTCTAAATACATATACCATATCAGTTGTCTTGGTCTCACCCTTGATGTTGTAAACATATCTCTGTTTGGTAAGAGTATCTTTAATCTCAAATGATCCAAGCTTGTTGGCTGTTTCGCCTTTGCCTTCAATTGCTCCTGTAGCAGTAGCATTTACTTCGAAACGATCCTTAAGATCTACTTCGTTTCCTTCGGCATCCTTTCCTGTAGCTGACCAGGTAAATGCATCCTTTGTAAGCTCTGTTCCGTCATAGATCTTGGAATCGCTCTCTGTATTGATAGTGATCTTGATTCCAATGTAATCTCTTACAAATTTAACCTTAAGTACGAGAGGATTCTTCTTTGTATTATCCTTTGTTACAAATCCGCTCCACTCATTTGCTTCACCTGCGTCAAGAAGTGTAAATGTTGTCTTCTTGTACTCAGTCTTAGCCTTGTCATCATCAGTAACTGATACTTCTGCCTTACCATCGTTCTTCTGGGTATCAACCTCAACCTCGATAAGATCGGACTTAACATCTCCTGTGCTGTTCCAGTTACCATTCTTCTTCTGATAGTAGTAATCAACGCGGTAATATGCCTTGAATACTGTCTGCTCAAAAGTAGCTATAAACTCAGAATTGCCTTCAACCTTAGTATTCTTAATCTGTTCAGTTGTAAGCTTTGTCTTTGTCTTGTCGCCCTTCTTGATCCATCCGGTAAAGATGTGATCCTTCTTCTCAGGATCCTTAGCCATTGTCCATGTAGGATCGCCGTACTGCTGTCTTACAGGAGGCTTAACCTCAGTATTCTTACCAAGTACTGTCTTTTCATCCTCATCGTAGTAAGTTGTTGTGTAATCAACAGCCTTCCACTCAGCATAGAGGTCTACATCAGACATAAGGATGTGGCTATAAGGCATCTTGATATCAACCCTTTTGCCATCAACAATTGTATACCAGTGATCAAATTCGCATCCGGGCTTAGCTGCGAACATATTCTCAGAGTAATTCTTAACCTGATATGTTTCGCCACTTCTATGAGAATCATCTACATATGTCTTGTCTTCGCCATAATTTGAATGGTATGTAACCTTAACATTAGCACCCTTTACATATCCATCGATATGAAGGTTAACCTTTTCAGATGAATCTGCATCCTTATAAACGTACCATACGATATCATTGATAGTTGCAAGTCTTGAGCCATTTTTGTCAACTACATAGATATTGTTATCTGAGAAATACTTGTTAACCTTTGTGGAATCAGGATAGGACTTGATGTACTTTGTTACTTTTGCTCCTGACAAATCCCAAACGTTACCATTAGTATCCTTATCACTTGAAGCTACACCCTTCTTAAGATCTACTGCCTTTCCTGGCCAATCCCACTTTGACTCATGAGGGAAGTAGTTACTTGCATTCTGACCAGTTGAATCATTAGGTACCTGCTTGCCGGGAAGAAGTACGAAGAATCCAACACCTTCGCCATCATTTCTCTTGTAGTAGAGAGTGATCACGTTCTTCTTAGCATCTTTATCAACCTTCTTGATCTCGGTCTTATTATCTTTATGCTTGTCATCAAATGCATACTTAATGCCGTCTACTGTGATGTCTTTCTTTGGATCTTCCTTAAGTTTCTGACCAACATAAACCTTCTTGGTTCCATTCTCAACTACAGAAGCCTTTTCAGGATACTTTCCATATGCATCCTGAAGGAAGTACTCAACAGTGTACTTTGCAGCAATCTTCTTTTCTTTGAAGTAAACAAGAACAACTGCTTTTCCGTCCGGAGTTACAGTAGCATCCTTTTTACCTGCATACTCATAAGTTGTTCCATCTTTTGCTTCAAAAGACTTCTTATCCTCTTCTGTAGCGCTTACAGAAGTACCAACCTTACCTTTTCTGGAAGTATCAGCGGGTTTAAGATCAGTAAATTTAGGATCTCCTTCTTCAACATACTTAACTGTATAAGGAGCCAGTTTTGCTTCCCATACTGCAAAGAGATCAACAGTATCCTTATCCTTGATTTCAAATGATTCAGGCTTAAACTTGTTGTTCTCATACTTATATGTAAGAACAACTTTTCCTGTAGGATCCTTTAATCCCCATCCCTTGAATTCATAATCCTTATTCTCAGGAAGTTTTGTATCAGCATATGAGTGAACTGTGTGCTTACTCTTTCCACCCTGTGTAGGAGTAGTCCACTTCTCATCTGCTGCATAAGTCTTATCTTCACCAAAGTTACTATGATATGTAACCTTTGCGCCATAGTTGAAATCTACAGCAAAATTGTACTTAAAGTCGAATCCGAAAGATTCCTGACGATATGTATGTGCATTGATGCATCTCTCATATGCACCCTTTCTCTCAGCTTCTGTAGTAACGTGTTCGTAGGACTTTGTCTTTCCGTTCTCTTTAATATACACAACGAAAGTCATTTCATCGTCAGTAGTTAATTCGCGGATATCACGCTTTTTGCCATTTATATCTTTACACTCTTTTGATAAAGAGAGTCTTTTCTCAACCACTCCAAGATCTGACTCCTGGTATCCTTCACCCATCAAAAATGTATAAGCATGCTTACTACCTTTCTTCTTAATGGTGATTTCTACCTTCTCTACCTTAGGCATCTCTGTATCGGTAAATCCGAGATCGATATGTCCCTTTGTTTTATAAGCCTCATCCTTGCCCTTGGAGTAATAGAACTTAACTTCTTCTGCATTTTCCCCATCTGAAAGCTTAATCAATTCATTGTCGGAAATAAATGCATATATGTCAGAACCATAATGTCTGATTTCAATAATCTTTTTATTCTGAATTGACGCATATTCAAACTTATAGTTGTGATCAGCAGTACTTACCAAAGGAGCAACGTTACCTATAGCAATATAATAGTAATAATAACTTCCATAACCTGTGTAATCCCAATCATCACTAGCAATTCTTACTTTACGGATACTACTACCTGCTTCAATAGCTTTTCCATCAGCCTTATCATATACACCAGCCTTAAAAGCGAATGCAGGAACATTTTCATCTGCAGGAGCAAAAATTGTTACTGTATAAATAGAGAAATGCTCAGCATCGAATTCGATTACACCATCTGTGCTCTCTTCTTCCTTAGCAACCTCTGTTGCGTCGG
>JAILPB010000037.1 GCA_024690485.1 Butyrivibrio sp.
GCAGCCTTTGGATTAAGATTCTGAATCTGCTTTACGCAGAATTCAAGCTGATCCTCTGTAGCTGTCTGTGAACGTGAAAGAACGATTGTTGTAGCAAACTCAATCTGGTTGTTAAAGAATTCGCCAAAAGCCTTCATCTGCTTTGAAGCCTTAAGTGCATTTACAACTGTAACAAGTCCGCAAAGCTTAACATCCGCTGTCTCTTCAAGCTTAATAACTGATGTCATAACATCTGAAAGCTTACCAACACCTGATGGCTCGATGAGGATACGATCTGGGCTGAACTTTTCAAGAACTTCGTGAAGGTTCTTGTCAAAGTCTCCAACTAATGAACAGCAGATACATCCTGAATTCATCTCTGAAATAGTGATACCCGCATCCTTTAAGAAACCTCCGTCGATGCCAACCTCTCCGAACTCATTTTCAATAAGTACTACCTTTTCACCCTTATAAGCTTCCTCAAGCATCTTCTTGATGTAGGTAGTCTTACCAGCACCTAAAAAACCTGAAATTATATCAATCTTTGTCATCTTAATACCTTCCTTCTTGACAAACTTTTATACTAATCACAACAGCTTATTTTAACATAAGATTGCAAAAAATTAAAGATGAAGAAATCTAAACAATTTATTAAAAAACAGCCAGCTTATTACAGTAAGCTGGCTGAATGTATTATGTATATGGGTTGTTATAAGTGAACTGTTTTAGGGATTGTTAATATAAAAATTGATTAAGTTAATCCATTTCACTAAGCGCTACTCTCTCGATATGCATAGCAAGATATCCTATTTCCGCTTCATGAATCTGCTTTCCCAAGCTTACACCAAGCTCGTTGCATATTCTTGTAGCTGCTTGAAATGAATTGGCGGCTGAGGCATTAATATAGTCGTTCATATCTAATTTAATGACCTCACCCTTTAAAGTACGTGCAATCATATAACGAATATGATTGAGTAATCTGTTATAGGACAATGATTGAGTATCTATTTTCTTGCCGGTTTCCTGTTCTACCATGGACACGCACTGTCTCACAGCGTCGGCCATCTGCATGGCCTGAGATACTGCCTGATCCATGATTGAAGAATGAACATGAAGTGCAATATAACCTATCTCATCATCTGAAATACTTATACCAAGCCTCTCAGCAAGAATGTCCCTCGCCTTCTCTGCCACCTTAAACTCGACATGAAATAGAATTCTTATGTCGTCTGTAAGTGGGTTTTGAAGCTGCTCATTATTTTTAATTCGTTTGACTGCGAATTCAATATGGTCAGCCATAGGCAGCAACACATCTCGGTCGATGGTCTTAAATGCCGCCTCGGCCCCATCTAAAATTTCATTAGCGATTTCCAGATATACAGGGTCTATAGTTGTTGCTAATTCTTTTTTGTCCCCTCTGTCGGTAGATTCCTGAAGGGAATAAACCTTGTGATCCCCAGTGACTTCAATAGTCTCGCTGACATGTTTTCCAAACCCTATCCCCTTGCCCAGTATAAGATATTCCTGAGTTGTGTTTTCTGGAATACCGATGAGGGCATTATGATTTAGAACCTTCTCGACTCTGTACATCAATTTCTCCTCTAATTACTCGTAAAAATCTATTGCAAGTAAATCATCACCGGCATTGATGTTTCCATCGCCTATACGACGAAGCTTCTGGTTGTTCTTAAGCTCTGTGCAAAGAACAGGAGTTGCGATAGATGGTGCATTCTTAGAAATGAAATCTAAATCTGCTTCCATAAGCACATCACCCTTCTTTACCTGCTGTCCGTTTGTTACATGGACAGTAAAGCCTTCACCCTTAAGCTTAACTGTATCAATACCAAAGTGAAGAAGCATAGCTACATCATCATCTGTCTTGAATCCGATTGCATGCTTTGTATCAAATACGAATACTACTGTTCCGTCTGCAGGTGCACATACCTTTCCATCATTAGGTGTTACAACTGCACCGTCGCCCATCATCTTCTGTGCGAAAACATCATCTGGAGTTTCTGATAAATCAGCTGCAACACCAGTAATTGGGCTACCAAGAATAACTGTCTTTACGACCTTGCCAGCAGGTTCATTAGACTCTTCAGCCTTAACCTCTTCAGCAAATGTCTCACCTGCTCCATTATATTCTACATTTGGAGCTGTCTCAAGATAATCTTCAAGATTAGACTTGATAACTGTAACGTGTGGTCCGTAGATAATCTGAACACCGTTACCCTTGTGAACTACACCAGAAGCACCTGTTGCCTTAAGCATAGCATCATTTACAAGCTCAGACTTCTTAACTGTGATACGAAGTCTTGTTGCGCAGCAGTCAACATCAGAGATGTTTGCCTTACCACCAAGACCATTTGTAATCTTTTCAGAAGTGTTGTCTCCCATCGACTCCTTCTTTGCATTGTAATCAGAACGTCTGTAAAGCTTAACCTCTTCATCAGCATCACGACCTGGAGTCTTAAGATCAAACTTCTTGATAAGGAAGCTGAATAAGAAGTAGTAAACTACAAAGTAACCGATACCAACAACTGGAATCCATACCCAGCTTGTCTTAGCATTTCCAGGAAGAATACCAAAGAGGATTAAGTCAATGATACCACCTGAGAATGTCATACCTACACCTACACCAAGCATGTGCATGAACATGTAAGCTGCACCAGCGAATACGCAGTGGATACCATAAAGAGCTGGAGCTACAAATAAGAATGTGAACTCGATTGGCTCTGTGATACCTGTAAGCATTGAAGTAAGGGCTGCTGAAAGAAGAAGACCTCCTACTTCCTTCTTCTTCTCTGGAAGAGCACATCTGTACATAGCAAGAGCTGCTCCAGGAAGACCAAGAATCATGAATGGGAACTTACCAGACATAAATCTTGTAGCTGATACTGCAAAGTGATCAATTGTATTCTGTGCACCAAGCTGTGCAAAGAAGATGTTCTGTGCACCTTCGATAAGCTGACCGTTAACCTCAAGTGTTCCACCGAGAGCTGTCTGCCAGAATGGAAGGTAGAATACGTGGTGAAGACCGAATGGAATAAGAAGTCTTTCCATAAGACCATATACCCATGTTCCAGCATAACCAGAAGCAAGAACAACACCACCTACTGCGTAGATGCCCTGCTGTACAAATGGCCATACGAAGAACATTAAAATACCAACTGCTGTGTATACCAAACCTGAGATGATAGGAACGAATCTTGTACCACCGAAGAATGATAATACCTGTGGAAGCTGGATTTTGTAGAAACGATTGTGAAGTGAAGCAACACCAAGACCAACAATCATACCACCAAATACACCCATCTGTAATGAAGTGATACCGCAAACTGATGTTGTTGCACCATCAAGCATTGCCTCTGCTCCGCCGTGAATTGTGATCATAGCGCCGATTGAAGCATGCATAATAAGGAAAGCGATAGCTGTTGCAAGAGCTGCAACTTCCTTTTCTTTTTTTGCCATGCCGATTGCAACACCGATAGCAAAGGTAATTGGCAAGTTAGCAAATACGATGTTACCTGCGTCGTTCATAACAGTAAGAATAGCGTTACCTACTGTACCAGGACCTAACACTTTTCGGTATTCTTCCAGGTAATGCAATGACATCATGGGTATGGGTACCAATCGTAGG
>JAILPB010000096.1 GCA_024690485.1 Butyrivibrio sp.
TCTTCTTTCAGTAACAGACAGACTTAAGGCTGTTGATGAGGCTTCTCAGAGCTTCAAGACATTCTCAGGTGCTAATGAAGCAGAACCCAGCAGCGTTCAGTTCATCATCAGAACAGAGGGAATCACAATAGATTAAATAAACCTAGATGGTATGGAATGAGTTTGAAAAAACCCCGGTGCGTGCATCGGGGTTAATTTTTTGCCTTGAAATAAAGTATATGCAATTCAAAAATGATTACTCGTTAGCTGCATCAATGCCAAGCTTAAGTGCTCCAAGGATTCCCTGATCGTCATGAAGGCTTGCGGGAACAATGAAATTATCCAAATCCTCTAGTTCCTTTGTCTTGATATATCCATTGATTACTTCCTTGAACTTTTTCCTGATAAGAGGGAAAAGCTGTTCCTGGTGCATCACGCCGCCGCCAAGAATGATCTTCTGGGGACTGAGTGTAACTGTGTAGGTTGCAAGAGCCTTGGCAATATAGGTGCTTTCAAGCTCCCAAACTTCTGTATTATCAGCAAGCTGATCTGCGCTTTTACCCCAGCGAGCCTTAATTGAAGGGCCGCTTGCAAGACCTTCGAAGCAGTCATCGTGATAAGGGCAGACACTTTTTCCGGGATCACCAGGTAAAATGCCAATAGGGAAATGTCCAAGCTCAGGATGAAGCATTCCGTGAAGGAGCTTTCCGTTAGACATAACGCCGCCGCCTATACCTGTTCCGATTGTGAGGTAGATGGCATCTGTAAGCCCCTTAGCACATCCCCAGGTCATTTCTCCAAGGAGGGAACCGTTTACGTCAGTATCGAAACCAACGGGTACTCCAAGTGCTTCCTTTGCAGCATTTACGATGTTGTAGCCTGACCAGCCCTGCTTGGGTGTTGAAGTGATGCTTCCGTATGTAGGAGATTCCTTTATAAGGTCTATAGGTCCAAAACAGCCAATACCAAGGGCTGCTACATTATTCTTTTTAAAATAATCAAAAATCTGAGGCATTGTCTCCTCAGGAGTAAGAGTAGGAAATTTTACCTGCTCTTTGATGTTTCCGTTTTCATCGCCGATAGCACAAACCATCTTGGTTCCGCCGGCTTCAAGTGCTCCGTATATCATTGTAACCTCCCAAAACTATGTGATTAAAAATAGCTCTAGGGCTATTATAGCATCATGTTCGAAAAGTTTTATTAAATATTTTCGATATTGTTGAAGTTCCTCATGCAAATTTGACATAATAAAACCATGAGAGTAATATAGTCAGGTTCATTTTAATAAAATAAAAAAGAGGAGAAATTATGAGCACTGAAATGATTATAGAGATGATCGGATACACAGGTTCTTTCCTGGTTTTGGTTTCATTCCTGATGGTATCCGTATTCAAACTGAGAGTAGTTAATACAATCGGAAGTGTTATCTTTACGACATATGCCCTCATCATTCATTCATACCCCACAGCAATTATGAACATCTGCCTCGTAGGTATCAATATCTATTATCTTATGAAGATGAGAAGCACAGAGAAAAACTACGATCTGGTAAAGACCGATATCAAGGACGGCATCTTAAAGTACGTTATTGAATCAAACAGCGAGGATATTCAGAAGTGTTTCCCCGGCATATCACTTGATTTTGATAACGCTAATTGTGGATTCGCTGTCCTTCACAACGGAAAACCCGTTGGGATAATGCTTGGAACTCTTGAGGGCCATACATTGGATATACAACTCGACTATTCGATTCCTGAGTACAGAGATTTCTCAATCGGTAAGTTCCTTATGAGCAACCTTGTTAAGCAGAACATTGATAAGCTTATTTACAAGGGCTCAGATGAAAATCACAAAGAATACCTTAAGAACGTAGGATTTGTCGCAAAAGACGGTTACTACGAAAAGGTATTATAATTTAAGTTCAGCTTTTTCAAGTTCAATAGTAGCTGTAAACGTACTGCCAATGCCTTCTTCGCTCTCGGCTATAATGTCCCCGCGCATAAGGCAGGCAAGACGTTTGGCAACAGAGAGTCCAAGCCCGGTACCGGTACCGTATTTGCTTGGATTTCTTTTTTCCTGGGCAAAGGCTCTAAAGAGACTTGGCATAAATGCAGTACTTATTCCGCAACCTTCATCTTTTACGATGAAGGTTATTTTATAGTTATCTCTTTTCTTTTCCGATTTAACGGTGAGAGATATATGGTCACCTCTCTCGCTGAATTTTACAGCGTTAGACGTAAGGTTAATAACCATCTGCTGGGCTCTTCCAAGGTCGCAGATAACCTGAGGATTACCCTTATATTCCCTGTTTATTTCAACTTCAATATCCTTCTCCTTGGCAAGGGCGTAGGTTATGCTTTCTACACCGTCCACAATGGCGTCAAGGGAAGTAGAAGCGGGAGCAAGATTAAGGTTTCCGCCGTCGATCTTATCTATATCCAAAAGGTCTGACATTAGCTTAGAGATGTAGTGGCTTGATGTATAGATCTTTCGCATGTCGCTTTTTAGTACTTCAGGATCGTTTTGATTCATGCCAAGGAAGGAGAGGGCTGACACAGCATTAAGGGGAGTTTTTATCTCATTGCTCATTCGGGATAGAAACTCTGACATTCTTCTGTTAGCTTTTTTTTCATTCTCGAGAAGCTGGTCATTGAGCCTGTTAAGGCGCTCGATCTTAGCCATCCTTTTGTTTTGCTCTGTGACATCCATAAAGGAACCTACAAAACCGATGATAACACCGCCGTCGTAGATAGGAGTTTTTGATGCCATAATGTCCCTTATTTGTCCCTTTACAATGCACTGTCCAAGTACGTTTCGGGTACTTTCTCCCTGGAGAACTCTAAGCTCATCCTCCATAAAAGGCTGGGGATTGGGGTGCCATTCCATCTCTTCATCGGTTTTTCCAATCAGAACATCGGCAGAAGTAAAGCCATAGAAATCAAGAAATGCCTGATTTACACCAACAAAACGCCTTTGGGTATCTTTCCAGAAAATGCAGTCCTGGGTGGTATTTACTATCTTATCAAAGAGAAGATCGGCATGCTCACTAAGAGAAATGTTCTTTAATCTGTTTTCCTTATCATTTGGAGCATCGGTGCAACTTATATAAATAAAATCTGAATCGTTTTTCTTCATGCGGACATTGGCATGCATCCATAGATATTCGCCCTTATTTGATGTCATAAGGCGAAGAACGATTTTGTAGGTGGAAGTAGGATTAGACATAGCTTTTTTCATGGTCTGGACAAGATAGTCGTAGTCGGAACCATAAATAAAGTCATCCTGATGGTCTTCATAGAAATCACGAAGCTTTTTCCTGTTTCCTCCAAGATGAGAAAAAAGCTCGTTGGTAATAAGCGTAAGCGTAAAAGAATCAGTACGTTTTACATAAGAATAGATAATCAGGTATTCAGGCATATCCTCCAGAACTGACCTGGTTTCATCTGACAGAATATCTACATTTCTTGTAATCATTACAAATATTCCCCCTCGAATAGCAATTACATAATAATGAAAGAACCTTCGTCAGTAAAACAGTTTTTAATTATCTGATAGTCATCTGATGCCAGACCATAAAGAGCAGCGCATCTTTTATCCAGATTCTCATAAGTTGTACGGATTTCCTCCTTGATTTCCTCACTTTTTTTAGTAATAAGGCACAGATCTGAAATCTTATCCACAAGTGAGATTATTTCATCCTGAGTTCTCTCATCTGCATTCGGAATGGGAAGGCTTTCTATGTGGGATCTTAAGATTTTAACCGAGCGATATTTTTTCCTAAAAAAGAATTCCGTAGCCCTGCAATTTAAAATGGCAAGGACATATTTTATTTTCAGACCTTCTAATTTAGGGATGACAATATTGCAACTGTTTAATGACAGTGTCTGTTCATTATCATATGAAAAAACAAGTCTGTTCGCAATAAATCTGTATAAAATTTTTTCAGGAGCGCGGTAATATTCTGTGGGTGCGCACTGCTGATAGGATTTTGAATCAAAAGAAATATAGCATTTTGGCTTAATATAGACGTATTTATATAAATCTGAGCCCTTCAGAATGATTTCGTTCTTGGGACTTTTGCGCGATTTTAATACGTCTTTGTTTTGTCCTGTGACTATTCCCAGAGCAAAAATGGCGTTGTCCTTTAAGAACCTTGCTCCGGGAAGTTCACCCATGGATTCAAGGATCGCGTACTCATTGTCGGGAACAAAGAAATCAAAGACTTCTTCCCTGATATCACGTCTGGTATATATGGTATAAGACTCTTCGCCCTCATATATTGCAGGTCTTTTAGAAAGGAACATGGTAGACGCGGCAGATTCTTCCCGTTCTTTCTCAGACAGTTTACTTATCTGCAGTATTATGGAAGGACATTGTACATTGTCGAAAACGTCCCCCAGATACTCAAGGTGAGACAGGGCAGTTTTCTTTAGAAGTATTCTTCTGATAGGCAGATGTGATTTCACATTTAGTATGGCTTCCGGAAGAACAAATGACAGAGTTCCGCCAGGGCTCAATATCCTTATTGCTGCCTCTGTAAAAAGGTCATAGGACTCTGCGTTATTTCCAGAGGCGGAATCATAGCGCTGGCTTAAAACAGTTTTTTCTTCCTGTGAAAAGTTGTAGCCCCAGGGCGGATTTCCAAGAACTATATCAAATGAAAGGTCTAAATTATCAAATAGCGAACCATTATTTTCCGCACCTGTAAGCAGGAAGTTTTTCTTAATTATGTGACTATTCCAAAAGTCATAGTCCGGTTTGTCATACTTAAGCGCCAGGTTAATGCGGGATAAAAAGATGCTTATGTCATCTATGTCGCAGCCATAGATATTCTCTGCAGGTAACCCCGGCGGCAGCTGCAAAAGAAAATTTCCGGTTCCGCAGCAGGGGTCAAGAATTCTCTTAGACTGTCCGTCAGTTAAAGTTTTTATATCAAATAAATGGCCAAGGAGCCTTTTGATCACTTTGTTAGGTGTGTAATAGGAGCCTGTATTTTTGCGGCTTCCAAGCCTTTTCATTGATATGTATAAAAGTCCAAGGATATCTTCTCCCGGTTCATATACAAAGGCTTTGGAAGGAATGTCATGGTTTTCGATATATGCCATGACCTCTTTGCGGTCTCCTAAAAGGTCGTCAACAAACCTTGCATAATCATCAAGGGAAAGCATGCCTTTCAAATATTCTTTTATTGGTGAATTGTCATTGGAGAAAAGAGAATCTCTTTTGATCATCCTGATAGCGCAGTCTGACAAAAGAATTCTTAAAAGAGTATTATAATCCTCGGCCTTTTCATCAAGAGAGGCTATTAGCTCTCCTGCCGATGGGATGTTTTTTGAATTCTCTGAAACGTAGGAATTATAAAGTGCATTGCCTGAAATGAATGACTTATTTCTTCTGCTTTTAAGGGAACTGCGGATGCCGTTTGAGAGTTCTGCTTTTAAGCCTTCCACATAGGCATCTGAAAATCTGTAGGCAGAGCCTTTTTTTCCTTCGGGCTTAAGTTTTCCAAGCTTTATCCAGTTGCGTCCTGTGGCGGGAGATATGGATAACTCCCGGCAAAGTTCAGTAAGAGTATACATTTAGGCGCCTTCCTGCACGTTGCATAAAAGCTCACTTAAGTTGATACTATCCCCAAAACAGCGTCATACAACTTTATTTTATATCACTTGGAATTTCTCTTCAATTGCTTCTTAAGGATCACGAAGAACACAGCAAAACCCAGCAGTGTGAGGATAAATCCGGCGAGCATTCCGGGGGTGTTATACTTTAGAACTATCTCGTGGTAGCCTTCGGAAAGCGGAAGTGCCATGAACATTGTATTGGCTTTTAAGAGTGTCTCTTTTTTGCCGTCCACATATGCTGTCCATCCTTTTGAAAAGGGAATGGATAAGAGCATGATCTTGGATTCCTCAAGGTTTACAGTACCTGTGATCTTTGCTGTTGCAAAGCTTATAGGATTCTTGTTAAGGTTTACATCTTCAAGCCTGTCTTCAGAGAGCGCATTAAGCCTTTCAGTGAGATTATCCAGCTTTTGGAAACATACCTTTAAGCTGTCAAAAGTATATGTTCCGTCAGCTGTGAAGTTTATTCTAAGGTATTCTTTAGGTGTCTCGGAGTAGCCCATGTTTACGATGAAATTGTGCCAGCCGCTATAATACTGGGATTCTTTTGTTTTGTAATCCAGTTTCTTTTGGAACTGTGTTCCATCAGGAAGCTCTGCAGTTACAGCAATAGTTGGAACTTCCTCGTAAGATTCGACATTTAAGTTCTCAAAATAGAGATAGGTTTCAGCACAGGGAACTCCTTCAAATGAGAGAGTCACAGAAGATCCTGCTGTAGCCTCAAAGCCGTTTTCTGTCTCTGTTATATCGCCGTCAAAGCTAAGCTCATATTCTGTTTCGGAAGAAGTAAATATGGGCTCTGCCTGCTCATAATCCGATGCCTTTTCATCATCAAGAACTATGCCATATAGTATGGCTTCCTGCCTCTCTACAGGGGATAATTTCTCAAAATCAGAGCGGGAAATCACCCTGTTATATGTAGCGCCTAAAGGAAGTGCCGATGTATTTTCAAATATGGCGAAGTTGTATTTGTCGTATACTTCGTTATAACCATAGGGCACAAAGGCTCTCTCTTCGGGAGTATTGAACCTAAGGGAGAAGTAGTTTACTCCGCCCATGGAGTTAAGGATTGCTCTGTCATCCAGAGCATAGTAAGCAAAGTTTTGCTGGTCGGTTACGGCCAAATCCATGAAGTAGTCGGATACGCCCTTATCTGCCAGGGACCAGAAAAACTGTGTTGAGGATATTCCGTCAAGGAGTGAAGCATTCCACACCAGGTCTCTTCCGGAATATCTATAGAAATCATTTGATGGATCAAGACCGTCGTTTGCAGCTGCTTCCTCAACAACCTGCACCTCAGTGCTCTGAAGCTGCAGATACATATCCTCTGTCGTGGTCTTATCCATAAAGTCTGAAACCAGATTTTCTCCTTCGGGAGAATAAGCGATAATTCCGTTTTTGTTTATATAAAAAACTGTAAGAAGCAGTACAGCAAGAGTTACAAGATATTTAGGAAACTTGTACTTAAGCTGTGTCTTTAAATCTTCCTTGTCAAAATGCTTTTTCCTTAAGTAATTCAGACTGTCCATAACAAGGTCAAATAAACCATCAGCAAACTCAGCCATTATATATGCAGCAAAGAGAGCACATGCAAAAGACCATCTGTTGGTCACATAAGAAAATGCAGCAAAGGTGTAGCCTGCATAAGGTATGGACAGGAAAAGAGCAAGGAGAACGCCATAGGTGCAGGCATGTCTTGCCCAGTTTTCTCTAACTGACATTATCAGCATGTAGAAAAGTGCAATGACAATAATTGGGGTAAAGCCAAGCTGCGTCTCATACAAGCCGTGATTTACAAAGGATGTGAGGTTTCTAATGAGCTCTTTGTAATATGTGAACTCGTAGAGCAGTGGCACGCGGATTCCCTGGCCGCTTCTTGGGTTATTTGAAAATGACAAAAGAACCGGAAGAAGAATGACCATGGACATGAAAAGACCCACAGCGCCGGTAGCCATAAATGTACCTATGGATTTAAGGATCATAACAGGTTCTTTTTTATACATGAAAATAAGTCTTACAAGGCAGTAAACAATTGTAAGAAGAACTATCACGTAGAAGAAATAGAAGCTGTTAGTTCCTGCAAGAAATACAGCAAAAATAAAGGCTGCAGGTTTCTTTTCCCTAAGGAGCTTCTCTGCTCCAAGAAGAACAAGAGGCAGGTATATAAGCGGGTTTGCGAAGTATGGATGCCAGATTCCGTAGAACATGAAAAATGATCCGAAGGAATAGGTAAGCATTCCTGTCATAACTGCCGCAAACGACATATTGGGCTTTATATATCTAAGGAATAAAGACAGAGTAATACCTGCAAGGTAAGCTCTAAGTATGGTTGTCACCTGAATATAGATATAGATATATTCTGTTTTTACAAAGGCTGCGGGAATATTTAAGATATCGCCGATAGCGTAATACTGAAGTGTCGTATAGATATCACTTCCATAACCCATGCCGTGAGACAGGGTTTCAAATATAGGGAAATGGAGAGTTCTGATATTGTGGATAACTCCCCTCATCCATTTAGAATAATAGGCGACAGCCTTAATGTACTGTCGCCATGTGTCTGCATGATTTATCAGCAATTTACCGTTATCCATAAAGTAATGGAAAACGGTAAAAGTAACTGCTGTAAATACAAGTGTATATATTAGATAGTTTAAAAGATTCTTAATTTTTTTAGCCATAATAGTATTATACTATGACATTTTTTTTCAGTGGTCAAACAATACGGCGGTTTTAGTTACCGTTAATTGCATCTATAGCCTGATTGATCTGATCCTGTGCATTCTGAAGTCCGTCCTGCATCATCTGCTGAGCTGTTTCCTCTGCAGAAGAAGGAGCGGGTTCTGCTGTTGCATTAGGGTCAGCAGGTACAGCGTTTGGATCTGCCGGTGCAACATTAGGATCTGCAGGTGTACCCTGAACAGCTACGCCGTTTGCTGCCATCTGAGCCTGCTCCTGAGCGATAATCTCAGTAATGTTACCCTGAGACATGAACTCGGCTGTATGGTGACAGGTTGCCACAGGCGTTGTGACCGTATTTCCAAATTCATCAACAGTTGTAGTGTAGTTGCCGATAGGAGCTCCGGGGCCTGCCTGTGCCTGAAGTACTGCGGGTTCAAGAGGTATGAGCTCGAAGATACCTGTTATCTTAAACGGACACTGATCTGTTGCAGGGAGGTTGTCGCACTGACAGAGGGTTCCTGCGTAGTGAACATCACAACTATCTGTAGGAATGGTTCCTTCTTCAAAGTACTCTGACATAAGTACTCCGTCGCAAAGCCCGGGGATTCCCAGCTTTCCTGATCTTGAACATACAGTTCCTGTTACTACTGAATCAGGTTGTTTAAATGTAGTTGAAGGAAGATCTTCATGTATCTTGGACATAACTGCACGCCACAAGGTCTTTGCAAGTCTCTGCTCGTCCTTGGAGGTAAGATCCACGTTGTTATCGTAGCCTGCCCAGGTTGTAGCAGTGTAGTAGGTTGTGTATCCTGCAAACCATACGTCGTTCTCATCAGAAGTTGTTCCGGTCTTACCTGCGATAGCTGTTGTTCCGAAGTTAACTGCTGTACCTGTACCGCTTGTAACAACGTCCTGCATAGCACTTGTTAAGAGAAATGCTGTTGATTCCTTAAGAATACGTGTTGAGTTTGCTTCAGTATTATCAAGGATAACGTTGCCGTCATGGTCAACTACCTTGGTATAAAGCTTGGGCTTTATGTATACGCCGCCGTTTGCAATTGCTGCATAGGCTGCATTAAGTTCCATATTTGTTACACCGTGTGTCAGTCCACCAAGGGCTGTAGGAAGCTGAATATCGGAGAATACTTTTCCATTAATCTCTTCGCTCTCTACAAGGGTTGTGAAACCGAAGTTTTTTAGGTAATCAAAAGCAAGCTGAGGTGTAATAAGTGTCATGGTCTTAACTGCGATGATATTCATGGAATCTTTGATCGCAGTTCTGATAGTTGTAAGACCTCTGTAGGACTCACCATACCAGTTATTAACAGGACGACCGTCAGGATAATTGAAAGGTGCGTCGTTAAGTACTGTAGCGAGTGTAAGTCCTGCGCTGTCCAGAGCAGGAGCATAGGTTGAAAGAACCTTGAAGGTTGAACCCGGCTGTCTTACAGCATCTGTAGCTCTGTTAAGAGTTCTGGAAGCTTTCTTGGTTCCGCGTCCACCAACCATAGCTACGATGTAACCTGTGGTGTGATCCTCGATTGTGAGGGATACCTGAGGCTGAGGTGCAAGGTTAATTGACTCGCCATCAACTGTATCATTAGGTCCCATGACAGAGGCTTTATATTCATCAATTGCAGCCTGGGCATCCTCCTCAGAGGAGAAGAGCATATTGAAGCTGCTCTTTTGTTCCTTGAAGTAAGCCTTCATCATCTCTGAGCTGTAGTTTGTCTTGTTGCCTTCTGAATCCTTTACAGTGAGGGCATACTCAAGAAGGTACTTTGTGCCCTCGGGATAATTACTCTCATCCTGAAATACACTGTCAGCAATTGACTGTATAGCTGGATCCTGAGTTGAGTAAATCTTAAGACCGCCACTGTACAGAAGAGTATAGGCCTGAGTTTCGTTGTAGCCTGCCTCAATAAGGTCATCAATAAGCTCGTTTGTAAGGGCATCTACAAAGTAAGAGTTGATACTGTCATCAGTAGACTCTTCGTCCACTACCTGAATTCTTGCATAGACGTCATCGGCAATGGCTTCATTGTACTCTATCTGGCTGATATAGCCCTGTTCGAGCATGTGATTTAAAACTTTTTCACGTCTTACAGCGTTGTTTTCAGGGTGTGTGATGGGATTATATCTGCTGGGGTTCTGTGTGATTCCTGCAATAACCGCACACTCTGAAAGGCTAAGGTTCGTTACTGATTTGTTGAAATATCTAAGGGATGCAGCCTGAACTCCAAGAGTGTTACTACCAAGGTTAATGGTGTTCAGATAGTTAAGAAGGATATCCTCCTTACTCATGGTCTTTTCAAGCTGAATAGCCAGGTACTGTTCCTGAATCTTTCTCTTTATCTTGGCGATATCAGATGATTCGCTTGTCCATCCTGTAAATACGTTATTTTTGAGAAGCTGCTGGGTTATGGTACTTGCACCCTGAGACAGGTCTCTGCTGGTGATACCTACAACCGCTGCACGGATGATACCCTGAATATCAATACCGTTGTGCTTGTAGAAACGCTCATCCTCGATGGCTACAAAAGCGTGAGCCAGGTTTTCCGGAATCATGTCCCATGTTACAGGGATACGGTTTGAGTCGGTGGAAACCAGCTTAGCTGTCTGGTTGCCTTCTGTATCATATACAAAGGTTGAATATCCTGTTGGTGTTACGTCGATGTTACCGATTTCCGGAGCAGTATCAATGATACCTTTGAAAACACCTATTCCTGCGCAGATACCGATAACCATGAGCCCGATAAGTGCTACTAAAACAAGCTCAAATGATATAAGGGATATTTTCTTTCCCCACTTTTTAGTACCGGAGAGTAGCTCTTGCTGCTGATCTCTGATACCCTTTCTGCCAAAATTCATAATATCCTCCATAGTTGTGTTAAGTAATAACTAGTCTGACGAAAAACACTAGTATGGCATCATACTTGTTATTTTGATTACAATATTATAGCATTATATCAAATGTAAAGTCGAAAAAATAGGGTAATGTATGGAAAATAAAGGAAGCTACCGCGTAGTGCTTAAGGAAGGCACCGGTGAAATAGTTGAAAAAAAATCAAGATTCATAGCAAATGTGTTTTCTGTGGATAGCGTTCAGGCTGCAGAGGAAAAGATTGCGGAAATTCAGAAAAAATACTGGGATGCCAGACATAATTGCTATGCCTTTGTTATAGGTTCTGATTTTGGAACTACCAGATGCAGCGATAACGGAGAACCTTCGGGTACAGCAGGGAAGCCTATACTTGAGGTTATTAAGGGACAGGGCATTACCAATATCCTTGTGATTGTCACAAGATATTTTGGCGGCACACTCCTTGGAACAGGTGGACTTGTTAGAGCTTATACCCAGTCAGCCCAGGCGGGAATCGAAGCTTCTGAGATAGGCGAAATGGTATATGGCAAAAAACTTAGGCTTGATGCGGATTATAATCTGGTTGGAAACGTTCAGTATTATCTCAGAAACGAAGGCATCGAGCTGGAGAATGAGGTATATACCGACAGAGTTTCATATGATATCACTGTTAAGATGGAAGATGCTGATAGAATAGTAAAAGGCCTTACGGAGAAAACAGACGGGAAACTTTTAATCGAGGAATTAGAAGAAGGTTATTATCCGTTCTGATTTTTTGGAAACTTTTCTGGAAAAACACGCAAAAATACATTTATTTTAAGTAATTATTGTCATGCTCTTTTTAGAATATGATTTTTGTTTAATTTAAAATTGACAATGAATCTATAGAGTTTTAGTATCAAACTAGCAATAAAATACTTACGGAGGGGATGGTCTCACAGGGAGACCATCATTTTTTTTGGTATGAGGAAAAAAATAATAAGCGGGATGATTTGTGCGCTTTTGGCGTTCAATTCATTTGCTCCTGACTTTATGTCGAGGGCAGAAGGGGAAAATCCGGCTTCCTATGCCGGAGAGGAAGATACATCTTCCATCGAACAATCTAATAGTGAAGATACTAATAAGGAAGAAACAGAAGAAAACAGCTGGGGGGGAGACGTTGAATTTGTTGATGATACAAACACGTCTTCTCTTTTTTTGTCTTCCGATGAGAGTGATGATGCTGCAGCAGAGGAGACTGTCGATGAACAGAAGGCAGATCCGGTTTCTGAGGAGACTAAAGTAATAGTTGACGAGCAGGAAGCCCAGGGGGGAAAGGCAGATGACGCCTTCAAGGAGGAAGAGATAGAAGAAGTCCTCGAGGAGGAAACTGCTCCTGAGAGAATGACTCTTAACTCAGCAGCTGAAGTTGATGCCACTGCGCTTCTTCAGGATGTTAAGATATCCAAGGTTGGAAATGACGGCATGAAAACAGAGCTTAAGTGCGATGGAACAGACGTGGTTTCACTTTCTGATACACTTCGCGTTGACTATGTTTTTGCTGATCCTATCATAATCTTCCCTAAGGGAATGTCATTTAATAAGGATGATATTGACGGCATAGTTGTTGTAGCAGGAGAAACCTACGAGCTTCCATCTATTCCTGTTTCATTAAAAATTACAAAGTCAGATCCTATTGTTGTAAAAAACGGAGACGTGGTACTTGGAACCGTCGTGATCGCAAATGACGGAAAGGTTACTTTGACCATAAGCGAGGATTTCAATGAACCTACCGAGGCTCATCAGGCAGATGCTTCATTTGATCTTGCCCTTGACGGCGACAGCTTTGCTGATGAATCCAAGGAAAAATACCGGTTATCCTTTGGTGATAAGAAGAGCTTTGATATAGGCATAAGTGAGCATATGCCCAAGGCACCTACTGTTACTAAAGAGGCTTCTAAAGTGGACGATGATGGCTTCATTACATGGACAGTAGTTGTTAAGAATGCAGAGAATCCTATCGAGTATGCGGAAGGATATACTATTTCAGATTCTTTCAGTGATGGTCAGTTATATGCCGGTGAATTTAAAGCTGCTGACGGCTCAGAAATCACGCCTACTGTAGATGACAATACTATCAGCTGGAAAGTCGTTAACAACACACCCGGCGCAGAGCTTAAGTATACATACAGAACAAAGGCTGATTTTGTGGCAGTTACAAAGGACGCTGTGATAGCTGAGGGCGAGACCAGGACAGTTTCAAAAGAACTTAAGAATAACGTATCTGTAAAAGCTAAGAATGATACCTACGGCGATCTTGATATAAGCACAAGTGCTACTCAGAGCGCAAACAAGGATGTTAAAAGCTGGACAACCAAGAGCGGAACACCTGTAGACAATACAGGTAAGTCCACATGGACAGTCAATATCACAAACAATGGTTTTTCACTTAAGGACGTTGTCCTACACGATAAGATAACCGCAGACAAGGGTGTAAAAATTACTGTCAGCAACGTGAAGGTAGTTGATTCCAAGGAAAATGAAGTTACTTTTTCCAAGGATGAAGCAAACGGAGAACTTCTCGTTAAATTTGATCAGATGTCAGGCGATGCCAATTATACGGTTACCTATGACACTCAGATTGAGGACTATGCTAAATACATAAGACAGAACCACTCAGTTCCTTCAAACAAAGCTTGGATCACATATAATTACGATGCTAATGGCGACGGAGTTTATGACAACGGAATTGTTGGCCCCGGGGTAAATAAACCTTTCACCGGAGAAAAGCTTGAGTCCAAGGCGGCTATTGATAAGGCTGGAAAGGGAATAGATCCTGTAAACCATACTATGACCTGGGAAGTAACCGTTAATAAAAATAAGGAAGAACTCTTATCTTCCAAGGTTACAGACAAGCTTCCTAAGGGACATGAGTTCGTTGGGATCAAGGATGTAAAGCTTGATGATAGCGAAGTTTCTCTTGATTCATTAACTGTTGAACATGGAGAATCAGACGGCAGAAAGACAGTCACAATCGATTTTGGTGATTCTTTATCAGGTAAAAAAGCTTCATTTAAAATAGTGACCAGACTTGATGACAGCCAAAATTCTGTCTGGGCTGCCAACAAGACTTTTGAATATGAAAATGAAGTAACTCTTATAAGCGCAAATAATGAACCTGTTACAGATAAATGTAAGCAGAAATATACCAGTAATGTACTTGTAAAGAGTGCAGGAAAATACGACTACAATACACACGTTATTCCCTACAAGCTGACCATAAACAAGAACAATATGGTCATGAACAATGTGGAAATAAAGGATGCCCTTGATGAAAAGCTTGAATATGTTGAAGGCTCTGCCAGGATCACAAGCGGAACAGCGTCACTCACAGTGGATAACGCTGCGGGCAATCTTACATTTAAACTTGGAAACATAAACGCGCAGGTTGTTTTGGAATTTAGTGCAAAGGTAAAGGATGGCGAGCACTTTGCAGGAAACGGTCAGTTTAAAATAGGAAATACGGCTGCGCTTACAAGCAGTGAGTACAACAATCCTGTCATTTCAAAGACAGAGACAAGTATCACTAACAAGCTTATCGAGAAGAAGCAGAACCAGGATAAGAATAACCCTGAAATTGTTTACTATGAGATTCCTCTTAATCAGGCCAGGCAGAAGCTTTATGTAGGTGATGTCTCAGAAGTAACTATCAAGGATACACTAGGAGCTAGCTTTGTACTTGATGAGACTACAATAAAGCTCTACGTGGCAAGCGTTGATAAAGACGGTAATCTGTCTGCCGCAGATGAGATCTCTGTAGTTACCAAGAGAATTGATGAGTCAGGAGCAAAGACACTTATTGAGATAGTAATTCCTAAGGAGTATGACGGACAAGCTTATATCCTTAAGTATTCAGCAAAAATGCTTAAAATGCAGGCAGAGGATTTCTCGAACAGTGTTGAAATAAGCGGCTATGGCACTGCAGGCAATTCTTCGGCCACAGCATCTTTCTCACACAAAGAGTTTTCAAACGTTAACTTTGGAAAGTACACCTATATTGTAACTGAGCTGTCTGATAAGAATGATGATGATAAGAAGCTTGAAGGCGGTAAGTTCCAAATACTTGATCCTGCTCAGGATAATAAGGTTGTTGCTGAGGGCGTAAGTGATAGCAAGGGTGAGGTTCTTTTTGTTGGAAAACTTGTGGAGAACCATGATTACATATTGAAGGAGACAGAAGCTCCTGAAGGCTACGTAATCCCTAAAGACCTCAAAGAAGGAATCGAAGTAAGAACCACCGAGAAAGGTCTTATCAAAGCAAGAGAGAATATAGTCATTGTTAAAAACAGCTCAACTGATTTTGATGATTCTGACAATGGCAATTCAGGAAGTTCAGGAAGCGGATCTACCTACGATCCCGGAACCGGTTTTACCGATGATCCCGGCAGAAGCACTTCCGGAGATTCCGAAAACAGCTCTTCTGATGATTCCGGTAATGGAAATACAGCAGAGAAGAACACAGGTAATATAACAAATCCTACTGATAACAGTTCAAATGGAAGTACTTCCGAGGACAGCAGTCAGGAAGATAAAGGTAAGAGCAAGAAGTCTTCTGAGAAAGATAAGAAGAATAAGAAGAACGGTTCAAAGAATAGCGATGGTAATGGATCTTCTTCAGGAAAAAATGGAGATTCAAATGATTCAGGCTCTGAATCTGGAAATAATGACAATTCATCAACCGACAGCAGTAGCAACGATGTGAGGTTGTCAGATGTATCAGCAAATGGAGATGGAACCCTTAAGATAACTGAGATCAATCCCAGCGGAATGGATCTTCCGGAGGTTCTTGGTGCCGAAAACGAAGAACTTTCAGACATCCATGTTACAGGGGATTCAACAAAGAACAGATGGATTCCTCTTGTATCTGCATTGGCTCTTCTTGTAATCATCGGAATTGCTACATTGATAGGTAAGAAGAAACGCAAGAAATAGTTAATAGTTCTTTTAGATTCATATAATTATATTCCATACATAAATGTTTTATCATTTATGTATGGAAATGGATTCATATGGACATAAAAAGAATAAGCATGATATAAAAGTCTGTAAAAATTGTGGGAGAAAAATCTTTCATGATCCCGAGGCTGATCTGTGCCCTATGTGTAAAGAACAGGAACTGTTCTATGAGGTAAAAGACTACATCAGAAAAAACGACGTCAAGGATTATGATGTGGCTAAGAAATTTGGCATACCTCTTTCAAAGGTGAATGAGTGGATAAAACAGGGCAGAATACAGTACAAAGATGATCCTACAATGAAGGCTGTTATTATGGGTAACTATTGCCAGGTTTGCGGATATCCCACAAACTTTGGTACTATATGCCCAAAATGCATGAAGATGCAAAAGAAAGCAAGCATTCAGGGTGTTGCGATAAATAAAGTTAATCCCGAGGATAACAAGATGCGCTTTCTTGATAATGAAAAGAAGTAAGATAAAACATAATCCCTGTCATGTAAACAAAAATTACATGACGGGGAATTTTTATGCTCAAATATTATTTGCCGGCTTTCTGCTTAGCAGCAAAGCTTGCTCTCTTTCTGAGAGTAGGATCAAGTATCTTCTTACGGATACGAAGTGTTGTAGGGGTTACCTCAAGGAGCTCATCTGTGTCGATGAAATCGATGCTCTGCTCAAGAGACATGATTCTCGGAGGAACAAGTCTTAAAGCTTCATCAGATGAAGAAGTTCTTGTATTTGTAAGGTGTTTTGTCTTACATACGTTAACTTCGATATCTTCACTCTTTCCTGAAGAACCGATAACCATACCGGAGTATACCTTGTCCCCTGCGCTGATGAAGAGCTGTCCGCGCTCCTGTGCATTGAAGAGACCATAGGTAACAGCTTCACCTGTCTCAAATGCGATAAGTGAGCCCTGCTTACGATAAGAGATATCTCCCTTATAAGGTGCATATCCATCAAAGATAGTGTTCATGATACCGTTACCCTTGGTATCTGTCATGAACTCACCTCTGTAACCTATAAGTCCTCTTGAAGGAATGAGGAACTCAAGACGTGTATATCCGCCGTTAGCAAGTCCCATATTGATCATCTCACCCTTACGTTCACCAAGCTTCTGGATAACGCTTCCTGAGAATTCTTCAGGAACGTCGATGTAGCATTTCTCCATGGGTTCAAGCTTCTTGCCGTTTTCGTCTTCTTTGTAGATAACCTCTGCCTTACTTACAGCGAACTCGTATCCTTCACGTCTCATTGTCTCGATAAGAACTGAAAGGTGAAGCTCACCACGACCTGATACCTTGAAAGTCTCTGTTGTATCTGTGTCTTCTACTCTGAGTGATACGTCTGTATTAAGCTCCTTGTAGAGACGGTCTCTCAAGTGACGGGAAGTTACGAATTTACCTTCCTGACCTGCTAAAGGAGAGTCATTAACCATGAAGTTCATTGAGATAGTAGGCTCGGAGATCTTCTGGAAAGGAATAGCATTTGGAGCATCAACTGCGCAAAGTGTATCTCCAATCTTAAGGTCTTCGATACCTGAAATAGCAACGATTGAACCGATACCGGCTTCTGCTACTTCTACCTTACCAAGTCCCTGGAACTCATAGAGCTTTGAAACCTTGGTCTTGAATGAACGGCTGGGATCATGGTGGTTAACTACGAGAACTTCCTGGTTAACCTTAAGTGATCCGTTATCAATTTTACCTACACCAATACGGCCTACATACTCGTTGTAATCGATTGTGCTGATGAGCATCTGGGTACCTGCATCAGGATCTCCTACTGGAGCAGGGATGTAGTTGATAATAGTATCAAGAAGAGGCTTTAAGTCGCTTCCTGCTTCGTCCAGTGAAAGAGATGATGTTCCGGCCTTTGCAGAAGCAAATACGAAAGGACAGTCAAGCTGCTTATCATCTGCACCAAGGTCAAGAAGAAGTTCGAGAACTTCATCGATAACTTCCTCAGGGCGAGCCTCGGGTCTGTCAATCTTGTTGATACAAACAATAACGGGGAGCTTAAGCTCCATTGCCTTACCAAGTACAAACTTTGTCTGAGGCATTGCGCCCTCAAATGCATCTACTACAAGGATAACGCCGTTAACCATCTTAAGTACACGCTCAACCTCACCACCAAAATCTGCGTGGCCGGGAGTGTCGATGATGTTGATCTTTATATCTTTATAACTGATAGCTGTGTTTTTGGACATGATGGTGATTCCACGTTCACGCTCGATATCACCTGAGTCCATAACACGTTCAACCACGTCCTGACCTTCGCGAAATACGCCGCTCTGACGAAGCAGGCCGTCAACCAAAGTTGTCTTACCATGATCGACATGGGCGATAATTGCTACGTTTCTAACATCGTTTCTGGTCTGTTTCATGGGTTTCCTCCATAATTTCTAAAAATACATATTAATAAGAAAAATCTTTTGTTTATTTCAAAACTAAGACAGTATAGCACTTAGATTTATGTCTTTCAAGAAAAAGTATTATTCTAAATTTGGATTAAAAAAACTGCGATTATGCTGTGACAATCGAAAGTAACAAGACTGAATATTAAACTATTTTATAGAAAATTTATGGAATATGATACATTAATATAATACAATTACATTGAATTTAGTAAATCTTATGAGGAGGACTTCTTAAATGAAGAAAAATGTTTTATTGAAGGGCATTAGATCTGTAGCATTTGCGGCAGGTCTTACTTTTGCCACTATTTTTTTGACTGCGGCAGTAGTTAAGCCTATCCAGGCTAAGGCTGTAAGCGAATCCCGTGTAAGAGAAAATCTTAGTGAGAACGAGAGAAAGATATTTGATGCATACAGTTATCTTGACGGCAGAATAAAGGATAAGAACCTGGATATCACAGCCGAAAATTATAAAGAATATAATTCAGATACTCTTTATACGATGTATACCAATTACAACGAAAAAAAGAAATATTCAGGAAATGAGCTGAAGTTTGCAAGAAGAGCATATGCTTATACACATCCCACTCAGATTGCTACTTTCATGGCTGAGATGAAGTTTATTTATATTAAGAATACTTCGGATAAGTACAACTGCTATGCTTATCTTAGAAGAACCGGTGATAATAACTATGCCAATGAAGAAAAGCAACTTAGAAGTTATATTAATAAGATCACGAAAAACATTGATGAAGATGTAAATGACTTTGCTTTAGAGATGCAATGCGTGGACATGATTGTTGACAATGTAGTTTATAAATCTGCCTCCATTGATAACAGGGATCTTTTAAATACTGCCTATGGCGCCCTTGTAAAGCACAGAGCTTCTTCTCAGGGCTATGCTTTGGCTTTTTCAGCTCTTCTGGATGAGGTTGATGTAGAAAATGATATCCTTTTCTCTGATAGAGATTGCTGGAACAGAGTTAAGATTTCAAAATGGTTTGAAATAAGTGTTCCCAATATGGATAGGGCCGGAAGCGGAACTATTTATTACGACTACGATCACTTATTTAATGTTTCAACAAATAAGATGGCAGCCAAGGGCTTTAAGAGAGTCGATTATTGTAAAGAATTTTCAGAGGCTCCGGCAAGAAAATCACAGACAAAGAATAATATGAGTGATTACTCAGATCAGCTCCTTAAGTCCGAGAAGAACCTTGCCCTTGCAATATTGGAGGAAGACGGATCAACTATCCGTACCAGAATGACTACCCAGGAAACTAAGCAGAAATATGTCCTTGCTTACATTACAAAGAACAACATGTACAATATAAGTGCTATTGTTTCTTCTATTTCTGTTACAAAGCTTGGAAGCGGACTTAAAGTAACACATAATTTTTCAGTAGCAGAGCCATATCTTATCATTGAAAAGGATAATACTGGAGCAGATAGAAATATTACTGTAAGCATTCAGTATTGGGGAGTTGATGGAGCAGTTTCATTAAGCTCCAATCTTGTAGATGAAGATGATAACAGAGGAAAATTTACGTACCAGATAACATCAGAGAATACTGTTACGGTAACCGGACATAGCAAGGTAAATAAGATCAAGAATCTGGTTATTCCTTCAACGGTAGTATTAAATAGTAAGGTCTATAAGGTTACAAAGATCAAGAACGGTGCATTTAAGAAGGCAAAGAAACTTGAAACTGTAATTATCGGATCAAATATTAAGGAAATCGGATCTGGTGCATTTGCCGGAAAGTCAAAGCTTATCAGAGTAGAGACCCGAGGCGGAGAGATAAGCAAGATCGGAAAGAATGCATTTTCCTCTGCCGATGAAAATACTTTATTCCTTCTTTGTGAAACAAGTAAGAAGCAGTACAAGAAACTTATGAAGAAGATAACAAAGGTTGGCGGAAAGAATTCTGTATTCAAATATCGCTTATTTTCTTCAGGTATGTAAAAAGAAAAGTAAGGCAGTTGGGATACAGTTTACCAAAATTACAGATTTGTCTTAATACAGAAATGGGTGGTGGATTCGCCACCCATTTTTCCATGGTCTTTGAGTATTTTTAAGAAAAATAAATAGTGAGTATATTCTAATTTAATGGCCTCAATGATATAATTAATATTGAAGATGAGGGAAAAAGAATATTTATCTATATGAAGATGGGTAATGAGAAAAATACTTACTTAGGAGGGGTTGCACATGAAGATTATAGATAAGATTTTTGGAGAGCATGATGATGGAAACATCACTCCCGCTGAAGATGAGCTTCAGATGGAACAGACAGGTACCAAGGAGAGAAAGCCAAAGGCAGAGATTTCTGAGGAAAGTACAGTAGTCTTCACAGAGCATGACAGATTCTGGGAAGGAATGAAGTGATATAAAATCTGTTTGTTGCGTTGACACTTCAACGTGGTAGTGCTATGATTTACAAAGTTTAATATTAACAGATAGAGGTTGCGTATTTTATCAGTACGAATTCTGATGCGTCAGGCGCAGGAGAGGAGTTTGGAAAGGACTATACGCCGAAGGGCAGGCTTTCCTGAGAGGTTTGCGCCTGGGCATGCAGTTAATAACTGTATGACTGTCATCGCAAGATGGGGAGCTATCGTCGTAAATTTTGATCAATGATGATTCTATGAAGCTAACTCTCCATGCGGTGGGTTAGCTTCATATTTTGCTAGAAGAAAAGGAGACAGCTTTATGGCAGTTTTTAAGGGAGCAGGAGTTGCAATAGCAACACCGTTTAATGAGGATGGATCAGTCAATTACGAGGAGTTTAAGAGACTTATAGACTTCCAGATCGATAATGGAACAGATGCCATTGTTGTATGCGGAACAACCGGTGAGAGTGCTACCATGACAGAAGAAGAGCACATGGAAGTATCCAGGTTCTGTATTGAGTATGTTAATAAGAGGGTTCCTGTTATCGCAGGTGCCGGTTCCAACTGCACAAAGACTGCAATAGATCTTTCTGTTGATGCAGCTAAGGCTGGAGCAGACGGTATCCTTTCTGTTACACCTTATTATAACAAGGCAACTCAGGGCGGACTTGTTCAGCACTTTACTGAGATTGCTAAAGCTGTAGATATCCCGATTATCATGTACAATGTTCCCAGTCGTACAGGCACAAATATTTTGCCTGAGACAGCTGCAAAGCTTTGCAAGGAAGTTGATAATATCGTAGGTATCAAGGATGCTACAGGAAATATTACCCAGACAACCAAGATGATGCAGCTTTGCGAGGGCAATATCGATCTTTACTCAGGTGAGGATGGACTTGTTGTTCCTATTATGGCTCTTGGGGGAATCGGTGTTATTTCCGTTTTATCAAATGTAGCTCCCAGACAGACTCATGATATGTGCCAGAAGGCACTTGATGGAGATTTTGCAGGAGCAACAGCAATTCAGCTTAAGGCACTTCCTTTAGTTGATGCGCTCTTTAGTGAAGTTAATCCTATTCCTGTAAAGGCAGCCCTTGAGATGATCGGTTTTAAGGCAGGCCCTCTTCGTTTACCTCTTACAACTATTACAGATGCTAACAGAGAAGTACTTAAGAGAGAGATGAAGAACTTCGGACTTATCTGATAGCTACAAGGCAGATTAAGACGGAGTAAAAGGAGGACGTATGATCAAAGCAATAATGCATGGATGTAACGGCAGAATGGGTCACGTAATCGTGGACCTTGCTGCTGCAGATAATGGTATTGAAATCGTAGCAGGTGTTGATGCATTTGGGGAAAACACATACAGTTTCCCGGTGTTTAAGTCAATAGATGAGTGCGACGTAGAAGCTGATGTTTTAATCGATTTTTCTAATGCTAAGGCAGTGGACGGACTTCTTGAGGTATGCGCTAAAAAGAATCTTCCGGTTGTGCTTTGCACCACAGGCCTTTCAGATGAGCAGCTTGAAAACGTTCACGAGGTTTCCAGGAAGGTTGCAATCTTGAAGTCAGCGAATATGTCAGTTGGAATCAATATGCTGATGAAAGTTCTAGGGGAGATTTCTCCTGCACTTTTTGATGCAGGATTTGATATTGATATTGTGGAAAAGCATCATAACCAGAAGCTTGATGCACCCAGTGGAACAGCCCTTGCCCTTGCTGACAGCGTAAATGAGTCTTTGTCAGATAAGTGCGAGTATGTCTATGACAGAAGCGGTAGAAGGGAGAAGAGACCTAAAAAGGAAATTGGTATCTCTGCTGTCCGCGGCGGCACAATCGTTGGCGATCATGATGTGATTTTTGCAGGTACAGATGAAGTTATTACTTTATCTCACAGAGCTTATTCCAGAGCAGTATTTGGAAAGGGTGCTATTGAGGCAGCAAAATTCCTTGCAGGAAAGAGTGCAGGAATGTATGACATGAGCAATGTCATAGGCTGAAGGTGAAAGGACAGATTACATGAAACTTCGTCCCTGTATCGATATTCATAATGGACAAGTAAAGCAGATAGTAGGTGGTAGCCTTAAGGACCAAAATGACCTTGCAAAGGAGAATTTTGTATCCGATAGGGATGCCGCCTTTTTTGCAAGCTTTTATAAGGAAAAGGGCCTCACAGGAGGTCATATCATAATTCTTAATGCCAAGGACAGCCCCTATTATGAGGCTTCTTTAAATCAGGCAAAAAGTGCATTAAAAGCCCAGCCCGGACTCTTACAGATAGGCGGAGGAATAAATGCAGATAATGCCGGAGATTTTATTGATAACGGGGCATCACACGTGATAGTTACAAGCTACGTTTTTTCAGGTGGAATAATAAACTATGATAATCTAAAAAAGCTGGTTGCAGCCGTGGGCAAGGAGAGGATAGTTCTTGATCTTAGCTGCAAGAAAAAAGGCGATGATTATTTCGTTGCTACTGACAGATGGCAGAAGCTTACAGATGTGATTCTTAATGAAGGAACGCTGGGCGAGCTTTCGGCATACTGTGATGAGTTTTTGATTCATGCTGTGGACGTTGAAGGAAAACAGTCAGGAATTGAGAAGGGAGTTGCTGATATTCTTGGTAAAAGCTGCAGGATTCCTGTAACCTATGCCGGAGGAGTGCACTCTCTGGAGGACATTGAGCTACTTAAAAAGTACGGTCATGGAAAAGTGGATGTGACTGTTGGAAGTGCCTTAAGTATATTTGGCGGACAGCTTGATATTGATGAGGTTATCAATTCCTGCAAAGGCTAATATTATTAAGGCTTCTTTTATTGTATGGGACTGGGTTTTCAAGTATATATTTAGCAAAATTTAATACTATATTAATTGTTATACCATTTCTTGTTTGCTATGCTGAATATGTTATTACTTTGGCTATTTTTTAGGGTATTTAGCATACAGAGTAATGTTTTCTTATGGAGGTATAATGATGCAGAAGCGAAAAGGTTCTTTGATGTACGTTCTACTCGGGGTTATTGCCGGTGCAGTTATTATTACCGGTGTGATCACCGAGCTTTTCACTATTAATAGTACAATCGCAACGACCAAAAAGCAGACTGCTGCATATCGTGAAAGACTTATGCTTGATCAGCAATCTGAACTTAGGAATCAGGTACAGAATGCTATAAGTCTGATCGATCAGGTTCATAAGTCTGCAGTTGCAGGTGAAATAACCGAGGATGAAGCTAAGAAAATTGCAGCGGATTATGTCCGTGAGCTTCGTTACATGGACGGAGACGGCTATTTCTGGGTTGATACTATAGAGGGTGTCAATGTGGTACTCCTTGGACGTGAGGAAACAGAGGGTAAGAGCCGTATAGACCTTACAGATCCTAACGGAGTTCACATTCTTGAGGATTTCATAGCAAATGCTAAGGCAGGCGGAGGCTTCTCATACTTTAGCTTCCCTAAGCCGGATGAAACGGAGCCTCTTCCTAAGATGGGTTATACACAGCTCTACGAGCCCTATAACTGGGTAGTTGGTACAGGTGTCTGGATCGATCACATTGATAATCTTGAAGCTTCATACAAGAATGAATCTTCTGCTGCTCTTATGAATGCGATTTTGAAATCAGTCATGGTTATGATCGTATTATGTATTATAGGAATATTGGTAGCTATTTACATAGGAAAAAGAATTACCTCTCCCATCGTTCTTGTATCTAAAGAGATGGAACGAATGGCAAATAGTGATTTTACCGATAACAGCGATATGGCGAAGATTCGTCCGCTTACAAAGCATAACGATGAGATAGGACTTATCGCTGATGCGCTTAATCTTATGCATACTAATATTCGCGAACTGATGATGCGTATTTCAGATACCACATCTTATGTGGCATCTGCTTCTGAGGAGCTTTCAGCAAGTGCTTCCCAGTCAGCAAAAGCCAGTGAAATGGTTGCAAATTCCTGTACAGTAGTTGCAACCTCCTGCTCAGGTCAGATCACCGCTGTATCAGGTGCCAGCACAGAAACAGAAGCATTTGTTAACAATATGCAGGAATTCCAGGATGCAATTGCAGCATCAGGAGATATGATAAATGCTACTAATGATGCTGCTACAAAGGGCGCAGCAGACATGGATCAGGCTACAAGCATGATGTCCACCATCAAGGAGTCTGTTGAGAATACAGCGACCATGGTTGAAGGACTTGGTGAGAAGCTTAATAACATCGATTCCTTTGTTGATACAATCGCTGAGATTGCAAGCCAGACCAACCTCCTTTCACTTAATGCTTCTATCGAAGCTGCAAGAGCAGGAGAAATGGGTAAAGGCTTTGCAGTTGTAGCAAGTGAGATCAGTAAGCTGGCTGATCAGTCAAATGAGGCTGCTAATAATATCACTGTTCTTATTGAAGACATTATGAAGAGCTCCGAAGAAGCTGTTGAATCCATGCGAGATGGAGCACAGAGCGTTGTTGAAGGAACAGAGGTTGTTAATAACGCAGGTGATACCTTTAATGAGATCGTTGACATGGTTCATTCAATTTCCGAGCAGTCTGATAGGATGAGCGAGATCGTAACCCAGCTGTCAGGCGGTACTCAGACCATTGCTAACAATATTCGTAAGATTGAGGAAATGAGTGTGAACGTAGCAGATGAGACTCAGAATGTATCTGCAGCATCAGAGCAGCAGACAGCATCAACTCATGAGGTTGCAGAGGCTTCCGATAAGCTTGCTGAGAATGCTACGGAGCTTCAGGACTTTGTCGCAAAGTTCGCTCTTTAAAAGAAAGAACAATAGTGCTCAAAAAACCCATCCGTTACCGGATGGGTTTTATTGATTAATCATTTGTACACTTGCTGATTCTAAATATATATCTATATAAGAAGGCACATTGTAGTCTTGATTAAATGGTGACCGACGAACAAATCAAAGCTTGTTTACGTTAACGGCCTGAGGTCCTTTTTCGCCCTGGATTACGTCGTAATCAACTGCAGCGCCTTCGTCGAGAGACTTGAAGCCCTCCATGTTGAGTCCTGAATAATGTACGAATACATCATTGCCTGCCTCATCAGAAATGAAGCCGTAACCCTTCTGGTTGTTGAACCACTTAACTGTACCC
>JAILPB010000102.1 GCA_024690485.1 Butyrivibrio sp.
TGAAGTAAACAAGAACAACTGCTTTTCCGTCCGGAGTTACAGTAGCATCCTTTTTACCTGCATACTCATAAGTTGTTCCATCTTTTGCTTCAAAAGACTTCTTATCCTCTTCTGTAGCACTTACAGAAACACCAACCTTACCTTTTCTGGATGTATCAGCAGGCTTAAGCTCTATTTTAGGATCTCCTTCTTTAACATACTTAACTGTATAAGGAGCCAGTTTTGCTTCCCATACTGCATAGAGATCAACAGTATCCTTATCTTTGATTTCAAATGATGCAGGATTAAACTTGTTATTCTTAAACTTATATGTAAGAACAACTTCACCCTTCTGATTCTTTACTCCCCATCCCTTGAATTCAGAGCCTGTATTCTCAGGAAGTTTTGTATCAGCATAGGAGTGAACTGTGTGCTTACTCTTTCCACCCTGCGTAGGAGTAGTCCACTTCTCATCTGCTGCATAAGTCTTATCTTCACCAAAGTTACTATGATATGTAACTGTTGCTTTATAACCAAAATCTTTTACGAAATCAAACTTGTAATCAAAACCATAATCATACTGACGATAGTCATGAGCATTTCTGCATCTTTCGTATGCATTTTTGTTTTCTTCAACAGTTGTCTTGTGTGTATAACTCTTTCCATTCTTAAGAACAACTTCAAATACGAATGTATCTGTTACATCAACAGCTTTAAGTGTATCCCAATACAAATTGCCGTAACTATATCTGTGATTATAATCAAAAGGTAACTGTAATCTCTTTTCTAATACACCAAGATCAGACTCTTCTACGCCATCGCCCATTTCAAACTTAGGTAAATTATTGATCTTGATATATACATTAGCCACTGCAGGCATCTCTTTATCTGTAAATCCAAGATCGATATGGTCTGATGTTGAGTAGGTTGATTTTTTAGCTGTTTTGTAATAAAACTTAACAACCTCATCCTCCGTATCTGTAGGTATTTCTACAACATCTTCTTCGCCAGCTACTTTAGCAAGCAAATATGCTTTATTCTTAGGTGCATCATAAGTACCGTAATAAAATGCTTTAATGTTCTTGTCATCAAATGTAGCATGGTCAAATGTATAACCATCCATTACCGGAGCAACCTTAGCCGGAGTAGTTGTATAGTAGTATGTATCTTTCTCTATATCTTCGAATCTTACCTTACGGATATTATTCTTCTTATCGATTGGTGTTCCATCAAGCTTATAAACGCCCGCATTAAATGTCATTGTGACATCCGGAGCATCCTCATAATAACCATATATTGTTACTGTATAAATAGAGAAATGCTCAGCATCGAATTCGATTACACCATCTGTGCTCTCTTCTTCCTTAGCAACCTCTGTTGCGTCGGAGAGATCATCCTCTACATGATATACAGCAAGTGAAGTATCCTCACTTTTAGCTTCCTCAATCTGTGAGAAGCGAACATCTACAGTTCCAGCCTTAGGCTGAATGTACTCTTCGCCTGACTTGATGTTGATGTCGTAAGAGAAAGTCTGCTTAACTTCTACATCAGCTTCTGTCTTCTCATCGATGACGTCCTTAATCTCTTCCTCAACTTTCTGGCTTACCTTTGTAACTTCCAGCTTAGCATCTGCAGGAAGAACACCGGGATCAGCATAGAGGTCAATCTTAATTCCATCGATTGTCTCAGAAGCGCTAAATTCCTTTTCAATTATCTTTGCGAAATTTGCAGTGAAAACAGCGCCATCTACAAGCACATCGCCTGAAGGAACGAATGTCTCACTCTCAGAAAGGATAGATTCATCTGAACCTGTCCAGTTAACGAATCTGAAGCCTTCGTCAGCTATAGCTGTAGCACCCTCTGCTACCTCAACGACCTGCTCGCTCTCGATGCTAACAGATCCGCCTTCTCCGGCTACGTATGTGATATTCTTTACTTCTGCGTTTTCAGCAGGAGCAACTTCTGCGGGAGCTGCCTCAGGATCTGCAGTTTCTTCTGCAGGTGTCTCTTCACCAGCTTCGCCTGTAACTTCTTCTGAAGGTGTCTGATCCTCAGTCACTTCAGTTGTCTCTTCTGTAGCAGGCTCTTCTGCTACTTCTTCAGTAGTTTCTTCTGTAACCTCATCCACTACTTCTTCGGGCTGCTCTTCAGTAGCCTCTTCTGTCTCCTCCAAAGTCTCAGCGACTTCTTCGGTCTCATCTTCTTCTACAAAGGACCCCTCCTCTGCAGTTTCAGATGTCTCAACCACCTCAGCTTCTTCTTCGGAAGCCAAAGTTTCTGTAGCTTCAATCTCTGAAGCTCTTGCGCCTATGCTGTTATAGTCTGATGCGAACGTTGTAGTTAACACAACAGCTGCCAGCACACCCGCAAGTTTTCTTGCAATACTCTTATGCATTTTCACCCTCCTAAAAATTAATCACATAATACTTTCTAATTATATGAATTAGTTTTTCATGATAGGCTACGGAAAATGCATGGATTCATGCAAAACTCGTACTTGACAAGATGTTGAAAATCTGAAACACAGTAAAATACTGGATTTGCAGGCACAATATTATAAACCCAGTATTTGTCTGACTTTTCATATAAAAAGAATGAAAAAAGTCTCCAAATACTGAAATTATCTATAAGTTACCTAGCGCACTCACAGAAAAAAGCCGGAGGCAAATCGAATTGCGCCTCCGGCTCATATCCTTTTTTATTTACAGCACCTCAAGAACTGCAAGAAGGTACTCCCAAACTCTCTTGGTAGAAGCTACGCTTAGTTTCTCTCCTGTAGAGTGGATATCCTGCATGTCAGGTCCAATTGATACACAGTCAAGATCCTTGATCTTTTCTGAGAAAAGTCCGCACTCAAGTCCTGCGTGGATTGCTTCTATGCGGGGCTTCTTGCCATAGAGATTCTTGTATACTTCAGCCATCTTTTCACGAAGCTCAGAATCTTCTCTGTATGCCCATCCGGGATACTCTCCTGTAATTTCGAAAATTCCGTCAAAGCTCTCTATTATGATCTCCAGCTTTCTGATAAGAGTATCCTTAGCAGAAGCCACAGAACTTCTTACTGAGTAGTCAAGAAGAAATGCCTCGTCCACAACGCCTGCGCTCTGGCTAGCAGCACCTTTTCCTTCTACTGCTCCTGACTGAGCAGAAGTGATCTTGAGGATTCCAAGGTTAAGGGATGTCTCAACAAGTCCCTCGATTGATGCGCTCATAGCCTGCACGCCGTAAGGCATTGCGCAGATGCATCTTGCAAGCTCAATAACCTGTTCGCAAGGGATTACGCCTGATATAACTTCTCTCTTCTCCATAACGTCCACATAAGCGTCCATGTTGGAGTCAAGGTTTACAGAAGCCACATTTGAAGCGTCCTTCGTCTCAGGAAGGATACTCTCTGTCATCTCCTCAACAACGATCTCAAGTCCCGGATCTCTGCTTCCAAGCTCGCTCTTAACATCTTCCTGAACCTTGTAAGCAATTGATGAAAGTTTTCCTACAAGTGAGAAGAATGAAACGTCAGGCCCAACTATGTTTCCGTGGCTCTGAGCAGCAAGTCCCATAAGTAAAAGCTCTGCTTCGCAGTCAGTAGCAATAGCATTGTCTGCAACGCCGCCGTTTAAGCTTATAATTCCAACTTCAAGAGCATCTGTGATCTCAAGGAGAAGTCTTCCCATGATAACATTAGCATTTCCTCTGCCCTTTACTATCATCTCTCCGGAATGTCCGCCCTGAAGGCCCTTAACATGTAACTTTACCTTGATACCGCTTCTGTTTTCTCTTGTAAGAGGAAGGTATCCGTGGAATCTTGCGCCGCCTGCGCAGCTCACAAGAAGAACGCCCTCTTCTTCATTATCTATATTGATGAACTTTTTACCTGTGATATCTGAGCAGTCTAGAGCTCTTGCTCCGTCCAGACCTACTTCTTCGTTGGTTGTGATGATAACCTCGATTGGAGGGTGCTTTATCTTATCGCTGTCAAGAATAGCAAGGCAGTAAGCAACAGCAATTCCGTCGTCTCCGCCAAGGCTGGTACCATTTGCCCATACGAACTCTCCGTCAGTTGTGACATCAAGACCCTGCTTTACCATATCGATCTTGGCATCCTTTTCTTTAACGGCTACCATATCCATATGTCCCTGAAGAATTACAGGCTCATGCTTTTCATAGCCCTTACTTGCGGGCTTTTTGATGATGACATTAAGCTCAGCGTCCTGGCGAACATAGAGCTTTCTCTCTTTTGCAAACTTTACAAGGAAATCACTGATCTGCTGCAGATTTCCTGAACCATGAGGAATATTACAGATTTCCTCAAACCATCTAAATACTTCTTTTGGCTGTAATTTATCAAGTTTCATACCGTCTATCTCCATTTATAAAATATTATTCTTACTGTACTTTATATCCGGAAAGCTTTTTATCAGCCATCCTCTATAAAGATTATTC
>JAILPB010000120.1 GCA_024690485.1 Butyrivibrio sp.
TGAGACTAAGGTTAACGGTGCTACTGATGTTATCATCAATATTTCCGGTGATATCACACTTACAGATGCATCTGATGCTTCTGAGTATGTACGTCAGCTTGCCGGAGATGATGTAAATGTTATCTTTGGTGCTATGTATGATGAGAGCAAGACAGATACATGTACAGTTACTGTAATTGCTACAGGTATTGATGATAAGTCTAAGGGAGCTCCTAAGGCTGCAGCACCTGCTCAGCAGACTATTGCCGGAGCAGCTTCGGCACAGGCAGTTCAGAACTTCGCTCAGCGTGAAGTTAACATCCCTGTTGCAAATGTTGTAACACCTAATGTTGCTGCTGATACAGTAAGTACAGTTAATATTTCAAGACCTACAAACATTCAGAATCTTACACTTAACAAGCCTGCTGAGGTTAAGCCCACAGTAGAGCCTAAGTCACTTAAGATCCCGGATTTCCTTCAGAGGAAATAATTGATTTTGAATTAAATTAAAATCCCCTTGCCAAATGGCAAGGGGTTATTTTTATTCCCAGAACAGTTCATCGAGAGTTTTATCCAGTGCTTTGCAGATAGCAATACACAGCTTAATGGTTGGGTTATAATCACCTTTTTCTATTGCACTGATGGTTTGTCTTGAAACCTCACAGATCCTTGCAAGATCATCCTGGGACAGGTCCTTAGCAGCTCTTGCTGATTTTAATCTCAAATTTTTCATAGCTTATTCCTCGCTGATCCTGTTTTCACGAAGCTGTTTTACCAGAATAACAACTGCCAATGTGAAGAAGGTTAGTGTCATCACACAGCTTGTTGAAGCCTTTGATATGATCAGATGCCATACATTCTGAGCATATTCTTTTCCGTTAAAATATCTGATCAGTGTGGATACAAAGTCAATGCACTGAACAAGCCCTACTGCAATACAGACGCTAAAATACCCTTTCCAGTTCTGGCCGATATAGAAGAAAGCATCGTTCCATATCGAATAGGTTGCAAATACAAGGAAACTGAGCATTACTACAATGATGAGTATTCCGCTTAAAGCATACTGTGGTAAGTCTAAAGGGCTGCATGTATCAAATACTATAATTCCAACCAGCAGGACTATCATGGTAAAGAATGCACGTTTATATGCTTCAGCTCGGTTCTTGAGCTGCATCTCATCATATTGCTGATTCTGACTCTTGCTCTTATGCCTGATAAGAATACTAAGTACTACTACTATAACTAAGTAAAAAAGTATTAAAATAACTGATTCTCTCATTTTTCCATTCCTCCATTTAAGGTCCTAAGGGGGTACCGCTTGCGGTGGATTCCTTAGGACAATTTTTTGTCTGCAATTTGTTGGTTCTACAATGCGCATTTGCTTTTTGTGATTTTAATATAACTCTATACATGAATAATGTCAACTATATTTTACAAATTTCTAATGAAAAGTGTAAAATATATTTTACATGAGGCGTAAAAGCCCTTATAGAGCCAGGAATTAAAAAGGAAAACCCGTCATAGAGAAACTCTAAAAGACGAAAAATTATGTCATAAATACGGTATGAGACGAAATATAGTGTGGAAAATGGCGAGAATTGATGATACAATAGTTTGTGGAGTGAAAAAGTTTTCTATACAATATAGAGTAGATTATTCGGATAAGCGGAGGAAACGAAATGAAGTGCCCTTTCTGTGGAAAAGATGACACTAGAGTTATTGACTCAAGACCTGCAGATGAGAATACATCCATAAGGCGTAGAAGAGTATGTGATTCCTGTGGTAAACGTTTCACCACCTATGAGAAGGTAGAGACGATTCCGCTTATTGTAATTAAGAAGGGCGATGTGAGAGAACCTTACGATCGTGCCAAGATTGAGGCCGGCGTTTTCAGAGCTTGTCACAAGAGACCTGTCAGTGCAGAGCAGATCACCAAGATGGTGGATGCTGTCGAGACTGAGGTCTTCAATATGGAACAGAAGGAAATACCAAGCCGTGCCATCGGTGAGATTGTTATGGATAAGATGAAAAATCTCGACCCGGTTGCGTATGTGCGATTTGCATCAGTTTATCGCGAGTTTAAGGATGTTAACACCTTTATGGATGAACTTAAGTCTGTCCTGAAGAAAGAGGCTGAGGGGACAATTACCGACTCCACAGACAAGAGCACTCCTCTTTTAAAGAAGGAGTGATTGGTAGCAATTAAAAAATGATGATAACCGGCGATTTCTCTGAGTAAATACGAAAAGAGCCGGTTATCATTTTTTAATTTCCCATGAATCACGACGAGGAAAAGTGAGAAATATATTTTTATCGTATCTCGCCGTGGTTGACAATTCTTTGACAAAAAAGTATAGTGAAGTTCATGACATAATTGTCTTGATCCTTGCCCTTTTTCCGGGGCAGAAATACAACTTAATATAGGAGGAAGATTGTAACATGATTAAGAGGAGAATTATGAAAAAGAAAGGAACTTCGATTCTGATGGTCGTGTTAACAACACTGACTGTTGCATTGAGCGGATGCTCAAGTGACAAGGCAGGGGATTCCGCAAATAGCAGTAATACGACAGCTACAAGTACAGATACAGCGACCAGCACGCAGACTGACGCTGATGCAAGTGCAAAGGCTGACGGAAACGCTACTACTACGGATGATCTTTCCAAGCTTATCGTAGGTATACCTCAGGATATCGATGGTCTTGACCCACACAATTCAACGGGCGCAGGAACCAGAGAAGTATTCTACAACATCTTTGAGGGCCTTGTTAAGGCAGACGAAAACGGTAATCTTAACCCTGCTGTAGCCAGTGACTACACCATTTCAGACGACGCAACAGTTTATTCATTCACACTAAGAGATGGAATCAAGTTCCACGATGGAAGCGCTGTAACAGTAGAGGATATTAAGTATTCTATAGAGCGCAACATGGGCGTAGACGGCAGTGAGCCGCTTATCCGTGCTTATTCCAAGATTGACAGTGTAAATATTGTAGATGACACACACGTGGACATTGTTCTTAAAGAGGCTGATTCAGACTTTTTAACACAGCTTACAGTTGCTATTATTCCGGCAGCCAATGAGCATCCTGACACCACACCTATTGGAACAGGTCCATACAAGTACGTTTCAAACTCTCCACAGGAGAATTTTGTAGTAACAAGATTTGATGATTACTGGGGAGAGAAGGCATATATCAAGGATGTAGTGTTCAAGATCGAGTCCAACATGGACGCTATCGTTATGGATCTTGAGGGCGGTTCTATTGATATGATGGCCCGTGTAACAAGCACACAGGCAAATCAGCTTTCAGACAAGTTTGAGGTTTATGAGGGAACAATGAACCTTGTACAGGCTCTTTACCTCAACAATGACGTTAAGCCTTTTGATGATGTGAAGGTTCGTCAGGCTCTTTGCTACGCAGTAAACCCTCAGGAGATCATGGATTTTGTATCTGACGGAGCAGGAACTGAGGTAGGAAGTGCTATGTTCCCTGCTTTCACCAAGTATTACATGCCTGAACTCAACGACACCTACAACACAGATATAGACAAGGCAAAAGAGCTGCTTACTGAGGCAGGTTACCCTGATGGATTTGAGTTTACTATCACAGTTCCGTCAAACTACGGCCAGCACGTAGACACAGCTCAGGTTATCGCTGAGGAGCTTAAGGCTATTGGTGTTACAGCCAACATCCAGGAAATTGAGTGGAACTCATGGGTAAGTGATGTTTATTCAGACAGAAAGTATGAGGCAACAGTAGTTGGTATTGACGCTTCAACACTTTCAGCTTCTGCACTTCTTTCAAGATATGTATCAGACGCAGGCAAGAACTTCGTAAACTTTAAGAGCGAGGCCTATGATACAGCCTATGCAAATGCACAGGCAACACAGAAGGATGATGAGAAGACAAAGTTTTATAAAGAGTGCGAGACAATCCTTTCTGAGGAAGCAGCCAGCGTATACATTCAGGATCTTCCTGAGTTTGTTGTTCTGAACAAGAAATTTACAGGCTATAAGTTCTTCCCTCTTTATGTGCAGGATATTGCAGCAATTAAGCCTGCGAATTGAATATAATTAAAGTTGCAGGCAAATTTGCAATAAAAAGCGACTATAAAAAATGATGCGAGGAATATGCATATGAAATACACGATTAAAAAGCTCTTTTCTACATTAATGACTCTAATTGTGGTTTCACTGTGTGTATTCCTCGCTTTTAATGTGTTGCCGGGAGATCCGGCTATAAGAATGCTGGGGCTTGAAGCTTCAGATGAACTTATTGAACAGACAAGGGCAGCTATGGGATTAAATGATCCGCTGCTTGTCAGATACTTTAGATGGTTTATAGCTTTTTTACAGGGGGATTTCGGTACCTCCTACAGTTATAAGGTTCCGGTTGCCGGAATGCTTCTTAATAAGATTCCCATCACATTTTCACTGGGAATCATAGCTTTTATTCTTACGGTTTTGATTTCAATTCCCATGGGGATAGTAACAGCCAAGTATGAAAACGGTGTGCTGGATCGTATCATCACTGTTTTTAACCAGATCATTATGGCGATTCCGCCTTTCTTTTCCGGAATCCTTATTACCTTTATATTTGGCATGATACTAAAGATCTTTACCCCGGGTGGCTTCGTATCATATAAAGACGATTTCTTTGGTTTTATAAAATATCTGATCTTTCCGTCCTTTGCAATTGCCTTTCCGAAAATTGCCATGACTGTGAAGATGCTAAGGGGCAATCTTATAGATGAGGCGGGCAAGGATTACGCCAGAACTGCATACAGCAGAGGAAATAATACAAATGGCGTGTTGTACAGGCATGTCCTTAAAAATGCCATGATCCCGGTAATTACATTCCTTGGAATGGCGCTGGCGGACATGGTTGCAGGCAGTATTGTAGTGGAGCAGGTTTTCAGCATACCGGGCATCAGCAGGATTCTGCTTACCAGTATCAGCAACAGGGATTATCCGGTTGTTGAGGCCATAATCATGGGCATAGCCATAATAGTAATTGTTTTAAACCTTCTGGTTGATATCATCTACAGAATAATCGACCCGAGGATCAGGATAGACGACTGAAATTAGCTAAGGTTAGGGATAACTATTGATGAACAAGATCAGTTTAAAGAAAATTTTAAAGGATCCATATCTTGTTATTGGTGGAATAATAATGGGCCTTATACTTTTAATGATCATAGTGGGCTTTTTCTGGACTCCCTATGAGCCAACGAAGATGAGCGCCTCTGAAAAGCTCCAGGGGATTTCATTAAGGCACATTATGGGCACTGACAACATGGGAAGAGATGTGTTCAGCCGTGTTATGTATGGTAGCAGAGTAACTCTTCTTATCGCTGTGGGAACCATCATTATAGGCGCGGGGCTTGGCACTATAATCGGATCTCTGACCGGGTACTTCGGTGGAATGTTCGATGAGGTTGCTATGAGAATAATTGATGCGCTGTTTGCTTTTCCAAGCATACTCCTTGCCCTTGTAATCGTCAGCGTATTTGGTGTGGGCTGGATGCAGCTTGTAGTGTCCCTTGGAATAGCCTTTGTTCCCAGTTTTGCCAGAATAGTCAGAGGAGAAGTGCTTCGCTGCAAGGATATGGACTATATCCAGAATGCAAGACTGCAGGGAGTTGGGAACTTCAGGATGATATTCGTGCATATCCTGCCTAACATCAAGGGTGTGCTTGCTTCATCAATCCTTATTGGTTTTAACAACGCGGTTCTTGCTGAGGCGGGACTTAGCTATCTGGGAGTAGGCTCACAGCCGCCCTATGCAAGTCTTGGAAGGATGCTTTCTGACGCGCAGCAGTATATGTTCACAAGGCCCAGCTATGTAATGTGCCCCGGTATTGTTATCGTACTTATGGTGCTTGGCTTTGCATTTTTAGGGGAGGGAATTAAGAGATGGGAGTAATTCTTGATGTTACCGACCTTCATATAGAATTTCATGATCACGAATCTCCGGAGACTGCGGTTGAGGACTTTGACCTTATGCTGGGAAAGGGCGAGATCGTAGGAATAGTGGGAGAATCAGGCTCCGGGAAGAGCATGAGCGCTTTGGCGATAGCAGGACTACTCAACAGACATGCCATCTCCAAGACGGGAAAAATCATGTTCCAGGGCCAGGACCTTCTTACCTGTGACAGAAAGACACTTCGCGGATTCCAGGGAGATGAGATATCCATTATTTTCCAGGAGCCTATGACAAGCCTTAATCCGGTAAAAAGAATAGGCTGGCAGGTGGAAGAGCCTCTTTATATCCATCATCCCGAGATAAAAAAGGCTGAGAGAAAAAAGCGGGCCATTGATATGCTCTATGCTGTGGGTCTTGATAACGCTGAGGATGTTTATTACATGTATCCTCACGAGCTCTCAGGCGGAATGAGACAGAGAGTCATGATAGCTTCAGCCATGATCGGAAACCCGCAGATCCTCATTGCCGATGAGCCCACCACAGCTTTAGATGTAACTGTCCAGGCACAGATCGTTGAGCTACTTAAAAAGCTTAACAAGGAGAGAGGGACTTCCATCATCTTTATTTCCCACGACCTTAGCCTTGTAAGCCAGCTCTGCGAGAGGGTTATCGTAATGCAGAAGGGAAATATTGTTGAGTCAGGCTTTACGAAAGATATTTTTACTCATCCAAGAGACAGCTACACGAAAAAGCTTATAGCAGCAATTCCCAAGATAGATATCTGACAAAAACTAAAGTGGTAATAACAGTAGGTTGATATGGAAAAAGAAGCAGTACTTAAAGTATCAAATCTGAATGTCTTTTATAAAAACAGGAAGCGAAAGCTCTTTACCCCAAAGAAGCTTAAAAAGATACAGGCTCTCTACGATGTGTCTTTTGAAGTAGAGGAGGGGGAAGTTCTTGCTATCGCAGGAGAGTCCGGATGTGGTAAATCCACTCTGGCAAGAGCAATCGTTGGCATAAACAAGGATTATTCCGGGACGATATGGCAGAAATATGCCGATCCTCAGATGGTTTTCCAGGATCCTTACAACTCACTTAATCCGGCAAAGAAGGTAGGATGGCTTTTGGAGGAGCCCCTTAAGGTAGACAAAAGCCGCAAGTGGACTAAGGATGAGAGAAAAAAAAGGGTTGAAGAGATAATGAAGGAGATCGAGCTTCCTCTTAATATGCTGGAAAGATACCCTTCGCAGCTTTCAGGAGGCCAGAGACAGCGCGTGTGTATTGGCATAGCGCTCATGAGAAATCCCAAGCTCCTTATTGCCGATGAGCCGGTTTCAGCCCTGGATGTAACAATTCAGGCTCAGATAATGGAGCTTTTGCGCAATCTTCACAAGAAGCTTGGAATCTCAATCATCTTTATTTCCCATGACCTAAGGGTTGTCTATCAGATAAGCGATCACGTAATGGTTATGAGATACGGAAAAGTCGTTGAGTATGGCAAGACGAAGGATGTCTACAAGAATCCTCAGGCTGAATATACGAGGCAGCTCCTTAAGGCCGCAGGCATCGTCAAGAAGGAAACTGAATTATAAAAAATAGTTTATAATTATTAAAAAAGCCGATTTCTTTGTGAAATGATGCTTAAATTCGGTATAATGATATTAAGGAACAAGGGGACTCGTCGATATACAGATTGATAAGAAGTTCCTTCATGCGGTTTGTATATAGAAGTATTAAGAAGGGAGGGCGATAAATTGGCATTAGATAGAATAAACGGTTATGTAAATGGTTACGATGCTTATAGTATCCCCAAAGCTTCAGATGAGATAAAGATAGGGCAGGGCAGTGCAGCCCAGCAGAGCATAGAGGCTAAAAACAAACAGGAAGCTCCCGAAGCTAAGGAAGAGAAAAAAGGACTGGACCTTACAGTTACCGAGGTTCCTTCCAGGGAAAACGCTTCTATTGAGAATATAGCTATATCTTTTGGACAGTATGACGCTTCTTCCATCGATCTTTTTGGTGAGAGAGGCCTGGCATCTGAAGATATGAAGCAGGCAATATCCGGAATGCAGAGAGACAAAATCCTTCATGCGTACCAGTATTTTGTAGGCGGCAAGGATCTAGCAGGCAAGGAGAGCAATATCATCGCAGGCACAGAGGACGGACTTGTTATCAAACTTTGATAACATCTATAAATTTCCAAATGATAATTTGATCAATGAAATTACAGGCGCGTAGCAAAAGCTGCGCGTCTTTTTTTTATTTTTAGTAAATTGCTATGTATATCATATCTATGACGGTTGTGCGTAAAATATGATAAACTTGTATAGCAACACAAAAAGATTTATTCTTATATAATTGATTACTACGAAAGTATTGACTGGGAGGGAATATGGGAAATTACACTGATGGATGTACCAGAGTATGCGGTCTTATAGGAAATCCTGTAAAGCATACTCTTTCTCCGCTTATTCATAACACGCTTGCACAGATGCTGGGGATAAATCTAGTGTATGTGCCCTTTGAAGTTAAAGAGGAAAACGTCGGAGATGCCATAAGGGGAGCAGATGCCCTGGATATTTTCGGACTTAACGTGACGATTCCCCATAAGAGTGAGGTAATACCTTATCTGGAGGAGATTGATCCTCTGGCTAAGGGGATTGGTGCTGTAAACACGCTTGTGCGCACAAAGAGCGGCGGCTTTAAGGGCTACAACACCGACATGACGGGGCTGTATCGCGCAATGACAGATGAGGATATTGAGCTTGAAGGCAAAAAAGTGATTATTTTAGGGGCCGGAGGCGTTGCAAGGCCTGCAGCTTTTCTTTGCGGCAGCAAGGGAGCAAAGGAAGTTTATGTATTAAACAGAACCTTTGATAAAGCGCGGGATGTGGCAGAGGAAGCCAATAAGGCTCTGGCAAAGATGGGGAGCGAAGATAAGCTAACGGAAGACGGCCTTGGTGCCGATGGTGAGATCACAGAATATGAGAAAAAGATCATTGCCATGCCGATTGACGATTATAAAAAGCTCCTTACAGGCGATGAGAAATACATAGTACTTCAGTGCACGTCGGTAGGTCTTTTCCCGGATGTGAACAGCGCGGTTATCGAGGATGAGGAGTTTTACAGACACGTAAGCTATGCCATCGATATGGTGTACAGACCGGTAAATACCAAGTTTATGAAGCTGGCAGCTAATGGCGGTGCTAAGAGCTTTTCCGGGCTTAAGATGCTTCTTTATCAGGGAATTGATGCCTTTGAGCTTTGGAACAGATCAGAGGGCAGAGATATCACCATAACAAAAGAGCAGGCGGATGAAGTGTACAAGCTGCTGGAAATGGAGGTTTTGGGAGCTTCAAACATAATCCTTGAGGGTTTTATGGGAAGCGGTAAGACCACTGTTTCTGAAATCCTCTCCGATGAGCTGGATCTTGAGCTTCTTGATACGGATCAGGCAATTGAGGAGGCTGAAGGCCGCACGATAAATGAGATTTTTGCAAAAGAGGGTGAGGAAGCCTTCAGATCCATGGAGACAAATCTTCTGGACATGGTAGTTTCCGAGCACTTAAGCGGAATGGTGGTTTCTTTGGGCGGAGGACTTCCGCTTCGCGAGGAGAACAGAGCTCTTCTTAAGAAGGCGGGGAAGATCGTGTATTTGAGGACTCAGCCGGAGACTGTTTTTGAAAGGCTACAGGGGGATGACACCAGACCTCTTTTAAAGACCGAGGATCCTCTTAAGCGGATAAAAGAGCTTTTGAGTGAGCGAAGCGACAAGTATGAGACTCTGGCTGATATCATAGTGGATACGGACGGAAAAGATGCATCGGATATCGCCCGGGAGATAATTGCAGCGATAGGCCTGTGATGCAAAAGTGTTTTTTAGGAAGAAGAGAATTAAGAATTGAGCAATAACAGAAACTACAGTAAAGAACTGGAAAAGAGAATAGAGCAGTTTCAAAAGGAGGGAATTTATCCAAAGCTTCTTTTGCATGCCTGCTGTGCACCCTGCTCATCCTACTGCCTTGAGTATTTAAGGCAGTACTTTGATGTGACGGTCTTTTTCTATAATCCAAATATTACTGAGGAGAGCGAGTACAGAAAGCGCGTTGCGGAGGAAAAGAGACTGATCGAATCCTACAATGAGCAGGTAGAAAGCGGAAACTTTGAGGGTATGAATTCCGATGAAAACGCGCACCTCATAAAGATCATTGAAGGAGATTACAGACCGGCGGACTTTTATGAGGCGGCAAGAGGGTACGAAGACTGCAAGGAAGGCGGAGAGCGCTGCAGAA
>JAILPB010000004.1 GCA_024690485.1 Butyrivibrio sp.
TTATCACAGCCTGCAAAAATTGCGCTTTTCCCGTCCCTGCTCTCCCTATCACCTATTACCAATACCTCCGAAGGGTTGCTTATTCCATAGATTTGCATGATGTATTGTATTCCTTTGGGAGAAGGTTTTAACTCGCCAATCTCCTTCTGTTCAGAACAAAATGACGGAATACATGAAAGCCCAAGAGCCCTGCACTTATCAACGGCAGGATAATCAGACAAAATTGTAACTGTGCATTCATTTTTCATAAGAACTCTTAAAGAATCACAAAGAATATCATCCCGAAAAAGAGGTATCCCATTAAGAGGCAGCCTAAAAATCCACTCATCTATAATTTCTCTTATATCTTCATAAGAACAGTCATAACGCTCTGAGAGATTCCGACATGCCACTTCTAGGGTTAATCCCTTGTTCTCCCGAAGTCTTCTGAATCTGTATATTACTAAAACATCCTTAAAGCCCTTCCAGCCATTACGAAATATATGCGCCAAAAGCTGCTTGAACATATACATTCTGAGAGGCTTTTGATAGTACAAAGTCCCATCCATATCAACTATAACAAGACGGTAATTCTCAATTCTCTTTAAAGATAATTTTTTCATTATGCCCCTTTTGTTCAAAATCCAATATAAATTTCTTAAAAATCCAGTCTGATGAGCGCATTTGACGTGAGAATATGTAACAGCTCAACATCAACCAGGGTGCAGAATACAAGAATCAGCACCAGTAACAATACGATAGCCATGAGTCTTTTTTCTTTGTATAGCTTTTCCGGCTTCTGAACTGCAGAATCCTTATCAAGTGCCATAGCGAGATAATAGGAAAACAGTAAAAACAACGGTGGTATGGATATCAGATACTCTATACGGTATTTGATCATAAATACCCCAAGGCAAAATGTAGATACAAGCGCATAAAAAAGAGAGGAAGCAAGAAGTCTCTTCTCCGTGTAATGAATAAATGATCTCCGGTAAAGCCCTGCCAGAGACGCATCTCCTATCATTCTGTACTCAGCAAAACGTTTTGTGGCCATGAGGAATGCTCCTGCCATCCAGTACCCTATCAGAACACTTGAAGGCGGTATTGATGAATCCGTGACAATAAACCACCCCATCAGCAAGCGAATCATATTATTAATAGATTCCGACAATACATCCAGATATGGGATATCCTTTGTGCGAAATGGTCTGACATTATAAAGCACTCCCATGATTAAAAGAGCCATGGATGCGATCAGGAAGCACTTATTAACAAGAAATGACAGCCACAACCCCAATACAGACAGAATTATATATTCAATCATGACCCATTTAAATTTCACGGTACTTGTCACAACGGGACGATTCTTCTTGGTAGGATGATATTTATCATATGGTGCATCCAACCATTCATTTATGACATAATTTGCGCTTGCTATGAAGCAGGTCCCCAAAAAGCCCAAAAGCAAAGCTCTCAAGCTGATTTCTGACCAGCTTTCGGGGGTAAGAAGCACAGCTACTACAATGCCCGGCACTATGAAAAGGTTTTTGATCCAATGATCAGGTCTTGCAATCTTAATATATGAAATCATATAACACTCCATATTTCAATTTGATGAATTATGATCTTATTAGCGATAAAGCCATATCGTGTAGGGTGAAGTATCATTTTCATACTTTCCCATAAGCTCAAGTCCAAGTTCCCCGGCATTATCAAGCTCTATACGCGAGAATATATATTTGCCTCCCAGATTTCTAAAAGCATCAATATCAATAAGCAAACTGTGATCAGTGACTTCCTTGGTTCTCTCCGGCGACCATATTGATTCCTCGCTTCCCGAGAACAAATAAGCCCTTGCACCCCAATTGTCATAGTATTTTCTTCCAACCTCTGACTTATCCAAAGCAGGCGCTATTATTTTTCTGAAGTCCTCTTTATACGACTGATAATAATAACTAAGGCAACCGTCCAAAGTGGCTATTCGGTTATACGAAAGCACCGCAGGATGAAATCCGTAAGCTGCACTGTACTCTCCCTGATAATCAATGTCCTTCTTAATTGATTCAAAAAGGCTCTCAGAAAAAAACTCACCGTAAGAAAGCGTCTCAGACTTCTCATTTTTCAAAGTCTGCCACAGGTTCACATAAACAGTGTTATAAAAATCGTTATAAAGAGACTGCGTTCCCATAACAGATATAAGCACGGCAATGGCAATAATAATCGAGATTTTTTTCCTATGAGCATCGTAAAGTTTCTTAACTACAATCGCAGCCAGGATGTACCATAAGAATGGATTGAAGAAAACTGTGCGGTTATACTGCCAGCCCTTAAGCGGCGGTATCAGTTTTTCAAAAAGATTCCTTAATGGTCCGCAGTGATACAATCCATATACCATGCAGTTGAAGCAGATAAAAAGAAATAGTCGATTGAAGGGATCCTCTACAATGCTTCTTAATTTACCCCTGTAGACATATAACCCGTTTATGACTACAAGTGCTGTAAGAACCACATATATTACCAAAACACGGTGGAGATCCTCAGCATGAAAAATGCTGTTCCTAAAAACCTCTAACGCCTCGCCGATTACTCCTGCTACTGATAGATCATCTTCGATCATAGTGTCCCTTATGGTCGGTTCCCCTGAAGAAAAGATCAGATAAAACAGCCTATATTCGATCAACACATATCCAATCGTAATAAGTATTGTCGAGATAAAGACGCGAATACATATCCTCTTATCTCTCCAGCTTTTCCATAAGAAATATAAAAACAGGTAGCCCACAATAAAGGGCCCAAAGAAAGTGAAATATGACAGAATTGGATATATTAATGAGAGTAAAAAGTATATAGTTTTCCCATCACAAACAACCCTTCTTATCAGCCAGACAAGAAGAGGAATAGATGAAAATGCAAATGAAAATGCCGGATAAAGCGGAAGCAAACCATATATCAGGCTGAACAGGACAACCAACCATTCATATTCCGGATATTTTTCTTGAAATATATCTTTTCCCAAAAGAATTCCTGATCCTAATGCGATCAATATCTTCATGAAATACCCAATAATATATGCGGTAAAGGTAGGAAAGATCATATAAAGCACTGAGTAGAGATAGAATTCTGAAAGCAAAAAGTTTCTGTCAATCCCCCCGAGAATCGGTATTGTAACGTTGTGTGAAAAGAAGGCATGACTATCTCTTAGCAACTGATAATCTGTAATATGTATATCGAGATTATCATGAATTCCCACATAAGTATGCGCACTGCCTGCCATAATAAATGTCATAGCTTCTATGATCAAAATAACTACAACCAAGACAAAATACCATTTAGTTATTAGTCTCTTTTTCATTTTTCCTCCAATAAAAAAGCAGAATATGAAAAAGAAACATCCATAAGATGCTTACTTTTCATATTCTGCTGCAATCTCACATTTCTTTTCACAGAGCCTTAGCTTCTGTCACTCATATATCAAACAGACAGCCACTGCTCTCTAAAAGCATTAACCTCTCAGCTGTGATCAGCCGCAAATTCAATTCCGAAAAATTATAGCACAGCATTTGTCACAAGCACAACAACAATTGGCATCTGTTTTGTTTTGTCATACACACACTTGCTCAAGACCGATCTAAGCTGCGTTTCAAGTCTTTCATCCCTGACATTCTGCGTTATAAGCCGCGATAACTCCACATTCAGTGCATCCTGAAGAATACTAATAATACTGTCATTATTTGAAGCACCAATAAATCCTTTTGTAGTAATTTTTGGAGTTGCTACAAGTCTTCCACTTTTACTGTCAAAACATACCTCTGCGATAACTATACCGGATTCAGAAAGGATGCGTCTCTCCTCTATGAGGTTCTTGTCCATATCATCAACCAGACTGCCATCTATGCATATTTCTTTAAGAGGAATATTACCTGTCACTCTGCAATATTCATCAGTTATTTCAAGAATATCACCGTTTTGTATAAGCAGGATGTTCTCCTTCGGTATACCACTGCTACTACCTATTTTGGCAGCAGCGCTACGAAATCTGTACTCGCCATGCGCAGGGATAAGATATTTAGGCTTTAATAGCGTATACATCAAAAGAAGCTCACCGACGCAAGCATGACCGGTAGCATGTATATCCTGAAATACTATTTTAGCTCCCTGCTCCTCTAAACTATTCAGGGTTTTGGAAAACTCCCTTTCACTACCCGGAATAAAAATAGAACTAAAAAGAATCACATCATTTTTCTGAACATGAATCTGCGGATGATTGCCGGATGTTATATTCATCAGACATTTTATAGGTTCTCCATGGTTTCCTGTAGTAAGAAAAATAATATCTTTGTCTTCATATCTGCTTATGTCAGCCATGTCAATAAGAACATCTCTTGGTATGTTCAGATATCCAAGTTTATCGGATGCAGAAAAAATAGAAAGCATTACCTCTCCCTCTAAAATAACTTTCTTATTATATTTTTCTGCAAGATAAATTATCTGCTGCACTCTATCCATATTTGATGCAAAAGTCGCAACAATCAGCCTGTTATTCCTGTATCTGTTAAACAGGATATCCAATTGACTGTTTACATCTTCTTCAGAAGGGGATACCCCTTCCATCAATGCATTTGTACTGTCTGATAAAAGTGCAAGGACCCCTTTTGATCCTATCGTTGATACACGATGAAGATCAAGAACATCTCCCAAAATTGGAGTCAGGTCAATCTTAAAGTCTCCTGTATGAAAAACAATTCCAATCGGTGTATAGATTGCAAGCATAGCAGCATCAGGGATACTGTGATTTGCCCTGATAAATTCCACTTTAAAAGCCCCAAGAACAATAGTATTTCCGGTTCTGATAACTTTCGTTCGATACTTCTTTATCCCCCTGTCTTCAAGCCTTTTTTCTACAAGTGCAATTGTTAGCGGTGTCCCATATATAGGCACATTGAGATTTAAAAGGACATAAGGTACAGCACCGATATGATCCTCATGTCCGTGAGTAAGAACTATACCCTTAACTCTGTCTGCATTTTCAATAAGATAGTTGATATCCGGAATAACTGTATCTATTCCCGGCATATTATTTGGTGGAAAAGAGGTTCCACAGTCTATAACTATTATTGAGTCACCAAACTCTATAATAGTCATATTCATTCCTATCTTATCAAAGCCACCCAGCGGTATTATTTTAAGATTATTTGCCATAGCTTCCATATCACTATTCTCTTCGAAGTTTATTTGAATCTTTTTCCATTATAACAAAATGAATCAACCAAGCCACTTGAAATCAAAGAACTAGCTTTTCCAGTAGCTTGGCTGATTCATTATTGGTTTTTATCCCCAAACAATGCATAAGGGCGAATGCAAATCCTTTACGTTGCATCCGCCCTTATGTCTGTTCAAATTGTGTTTCTTTGTCCAATGGACTTACCTCCAAATCTCAACCCTGTTCTTTCCATTAACCTTTGCACTCGTATGCTGTGACGGTGAACCTAAAAGCTACTATCTCGCCACTTTGTCATGTACTTGAACTAGTTGTAATGGAACATTCACTATTGTTTGTGGTTAACTAAATTGCTCGGTGGACTGTACCTTCCTTTCCGAAACTAATAAAAACTTTTAAAAAACTTAGTATCCCTTTGGACCGTACCTCCATTTCTTTCAGCCCCCGCTGAAGTATTTGAAAACTTTTAATCTCTTATCTTGTCTGTATTATATCTATGGCGTTTTAAAATGTCAATACATTTTAGAAATATTTTTATTAATTTTTGAATATTATTCGGTTTTTATACGGTTTTCTGATAAATTGTGCAAATATTATATATTTTATATTCAATTTGAAAGTACTCTTTTGCACCGAACTTTTTATAAAAAAAGACTAAAATACACCCAAAATACAAATTGTTCAATCATATCGAAATAAAACAACTATATCTTGGGTGTATGTTTAGTCTTATCAAAAAAACATATATTTTTTTGGATTAACAGAAGTTATCCTGATCAGATCAAAGGATATTTCTGTGTAAGCTTCTCGATAATAGCTCTTGCCTCATCGTTTCTCTCGCCTTTTCCCTTGATTACGATAGAAATTGCTTCAGCAATCTCATCCATATCTGCTTCATTCATGCCTCTTGTTGTAACTGCAGGTGTACCAAGTCTGATTCCGCTTGTTACAAAAGGAGACTGCTTCTCGTTAGGGATTGTATTCTTATTTGCTGTGATGTGTGCATCATCAAGCCATGCCTCAACTTCTTTTCCTGTAAGATCAAAGTTAGTAAGGTCTACCAGCATAAGGTGGTTATCTGTTCCGCCGGATACGATCTGCACGCCTCTCTTCATAAGGCCTTCGCTAAGTGCCTTGGCATTTTTAACGATCTGCTTCTGGTACTCTACAAACTCAGGTGTGAGAGCTTCCTTAAAGCATACTGCTTTTGCTGCGATCACGTGCTCAAGGGGACCACCCTGAATTCCGGGGAATACTGCCTTGTTGAACTTGTACTTATCCTGAGCTTCCTGATTCCAAAGGATAAGACCACCTCTGGGACCTCTTAATGTCTTATGAGTTGTAGTTGTTACTACATCAGCATAAGGGAAGGGACTAGGATGAACACCGGCTGCAACAAGACCTGCAATATGAGCAATATCTACCATAAGTACAGCTCCGCAAGCATCTGCTGCCTCTCTGAACTTCTTAAAGTCGATAGTTCTGCAATATGCTGAAGCACCTGCGATGATGAGCTTTGGCTTGTGCTCCTTCGCAAGGCGGATAACCTCATCGTAATCAATGAAACCATTTTCATCTACGCCGTAAGCAACAACCTTGTAATATGTTCCAGAAATATTTGCCGGGCTACCATGAGAAAGGTGTCCGCCCTGGCTGAGATTCATACCAAGGATAGTGTCACCGGGCTCAAGAAGTGCAAACTGTACAGCGAGGTTTGCCTGAGCACCTGAATGAGGCTGAACATTTGCGTAATCACAATGGAAAAGCTCTTTTGCTCTGTCTCTTGCGATGTTCTCTACCTTATCAACTACATAACATCCGCCGTAATAGCGCTTTCCCGGAAGGCCTTCTGCATACTTGTTTGTAAGCGGGCTTCCCATTGCTGCCATAACTGCTTTGCTTACCCAGTTCTCAGAAGCAATAAGCTCTATGTGATCGTTTTGACGCTCCATCTCCTCCTCAATAAGTGCTGCAATCTCAGGGTCTGTGTTCTTCACTTCGTCCAATGAATACATTTCCGTTCTCCTCCAAAATATTTTGCCAATTTAATGTGCTAAAGTATTGTGTTGTATCATAGCATATAAAAAGGGCAACGTCAAAAGAAAAATGTGCTATACTTAAATCCGTATTTTAAAGTTTTTGGGGGTAGTATGTTCTACTGTATAGTAAATCCATCAGCACGTTCCGGACACGGAAAAGAAATCTATAAATTATTTGAAGAAAAATGCAAAGCCAATGGTATTCCTTATAAGGTAGTTTTTACCAAGGGCCCCGGTCACGCAATGAATGTAGTAAACAGGCTTACAAGCAAGAAGCTTCCTGAAAACGCAAGTCCTTTAAACATAATCGTTATGGGCGGCGACGGCACAACCAATGAGGTTGTATCAGGAATTGCAGACTTTGATAACGTAAGACTCGGAGTTATTCCCCTTGGATCAGGTAATGACTTTGTAAGAGACCTTGGATTTCCAAAGAAAACCGAGGAACTCCTTGATACCATTCTTAAGGGCGAAGTGGTCAGAGAGCTTGATATCGGTAATGTTCATTACAATAAGCTCACTAAAACCTTTTCAAGACTACACGACGAGAGAATAAGACCTGACAGAAAATTTGATGTAAGTGCTGGAATCGGCTTTGATGCAGCAGTATGTGAGGAGGCTCTGTCCTCAGGGACCAAGAATTTCCTTAACAAGATCGGTCTTGGCAAACTCACCTATGGCTCCATCGCCATAAGACAGCTTATTCACGCAGATAAAACATCCTGTGATATAGAGACAGACGATGGTCAGCACGTTCATTATGATCATCTGATTTTTGCAGCAGCAATGATTCATCATTATGAAGGAGGCGGCTTCAACTTCGCCCCTGATGCGGATCTCTCAGACGGATGCTTTGACCTTATAGCTGCAGGAGACTTAAGCATACGTAAGGCTTTCCTTACTCTTCCTCTGGCATTTATTGGTAAGCACTATGGTAAAAAGGGCATAACACATATCAGAGCCAGAGAGATCAAAATAACAACCGAACTTCCTTTGTGGGTTCACACAGATGGAGAGGTTCTGGTTAAGTCTGCTGATATTACGTTTACCTGTTTGCAGAAAAAACTGAAGCTTTTATCGTAAAAAAACGCCTATTTTTTCACACTTATTTAACAATTTTTGTGCAGTTTATGGTTTGAAATATTCTTGTTACTACGATATATTATTTTACGATAGTTTAATTATGCTTATCAAAATAAGGTATATATATTTATGGATAACAAGAAACGTAAATATTTCGATAAGCCGTGGACTAAAGAGAGATTCGAAGAAACTATCAGATGTCTCATCCCGGTTATCATTTATGCAATAGTATATTTTGTATGGTTCTTCCACTTAGAAGGAACCAAGGCACTGCACTATACAGAGATACATTCAGAGCTTGATGATGCTATTCCATTCCTGGAGATTTTCATTATTCCTTATCTGGGATGGTTTGCTTACTGCTCAATAGTCTTCTTCTTATTCCTTTTGATGTACGATTTGGAAGACTTCTTCAAAATAGCTGCCTTCTTCTTTACAGGAATGACACTGTTTTTGATTATTTCAAGCTTCTGGCCTAACATTCAGTATCTCAGACCTGCTGTTATGCCTAGAGACAATGTATTCACACACATGGTTGCAGCTTTATACAGGAGCGATACTCCTACCAATTTATGGCCCAGTATCCACGTGTATAACTCAATCGGTGCGTACATTGCAGTAGCAAACTCAGACAGATTCAGCAAGCATATTAAGCGCTTCTGTGCTGTATTTAGTACATTGATCATTTTATCAACAATGTTCCTTAAGCAGCATTCAGTAATTGATGTTGTTGGCGGAATCATCTTTTCAATCATCGTGTATGTAGTTGTCTACAAGAGTGAACTTGTGGTCAACGTATACAACAGACATGTTGAGAAGGTTAACGCAAGACGCGCTGCCTGATCATCATCAGATTAAATCACTAAACGCCGTACATTTGAAATGTACGGCGTTATTTTTATGCTTTCTATTCTGTTTTTCAGATACTCATTAGTTGAAGTTATAAAGCTTCTGAGCAATCTTATAACCTGTAAGTGTAATCTTTCTTCCACCTTTTCCGGGGAGATAGATAAATACACCTTCGATTCTGCATCTAAGCTTCATGTAAAGGAGCCAGCTCCTGCTCTTTATATACAGCATAAGCTCTTTGCGCTTCTGAAGATTCTCCTTAGTTCCTGAAGCAATCATAAGGATTGTGGATATTGCTGTAATAATCTCCAAATAGTTAAACATGTAATGATGGCGCTTAGAGTTGGACTTGATCATTCCGATGTTCTCAACATAATAGTCAACCATCAGCTTATTTACTCTAACCTGCTGATCAAGTCTTGAGATCATAATTGACTGGTTTACTGACTGATCTGCTCTTCCGATGTAGTAGTAATAGAAGTTTACATCAAGGTAATACATTGTCTTAACAAACGGAAGGGGATTAAATACATAAATGTTATCCACATAGAATGTGTGCTCAGGGAGCTTTAATCCGCAATCTCTAAGAAGTTTTGTTCTAAAAATAACTGAGTGCATAAGAAGGTAGTGACCAATTCTTATTCTCTTGACATCGTTCCATGTAAAGAGCTTTTCAACAGGGAACATGCGGTTATATCTCATAACCTTATGTCTGTTCTCGCCTTCCTTGTTATATACAAAGTTGCTGATAAGAAGATCAAGCTTCTCTCCTTCTGCAACGAAATCAGCCAGAGTTGTAAGTATCTTGCGATAAGCTACTTCCTTTACCCAGTCGTCACTGTCTACAACCTTAAAATACAGTCCTGTAGCATTCTCAATGCCGGCATTTACAGCAGATCCGTGTCCGCCGTTTTTCTTATGAATTGCTCTTACAATTGAAGGATACTTAGCAGCGTACTCATCTGCGATCTCAGCTGTTCTGTCTGTTGATCCGTCATCAACAACAAGGATCTCAACGTCCTCTCCTCCAACAAGCAGTGATTCTATGCATTTTGCCATATAATCCTGTGAATTATAGCAAGGGATAGCAATACTTAATAATTTCATTTCTTCCCAAATCTCCTCTTATCGTAATCTTGTAACTTCAAATCTTTGCTTAGTAAGCAGGCATTCTTTAAGCTCCGCAACCCTAAGGTCCGGGTCGTCACCGGGAACTTCAGTATCAATTGCCATAGCCATTATATCAATCATATCGTTTGTTGCAATAGGTCTTAGGCGATTAAGTATCTCCAGTCTGTCTTTGCAGTTATCTGCATCCAAAAACTCAACAACCAGCGGATTCATTCCAAATTCCTTTGCCTCATCCTCTATGGTTCTGTCCATATAGTTCTGGTTAGGCTGATCATCGTCCTTTTTAAGTTCTTTTACAGGAACCTCTTCTTTTTTCTCACCTATTATTTTCTGGCCGGCGAGACCGTCTTCATCCTTATCGGATGGATTCCAAGGCTCAAATCTCATGTGCTGATCAGCGTTGGGATACTTAACTGTATCAACCTCTGATACAAATTCTGCAAGTGATCTTGAATATACCTGAAAATCCCCGTAAAGAGCCTGATAAATTACGTATTCATCTCCTGTATCAGCATCCTTGGCTATTGTAATGACCTGGTATTTTCCACCCTTAAAGTGTCTGTATAATTCCTGCGGTCTTGGTCTTCGATTCATTATCCTCTCCCCATTAAAAAACATTTCGTGCTAACGCGCTGTATCATTATACAACAATTATCAGTTTCTTGCAGAAGCTTTGACGATTACCATCTCTACGCTGATAACTCTGTCCAGTTTTCCGCTCTTAACTGCATTATCGCTCTCAAGGCACATATCCAGTGCACCTTTAAGCTTTTCAAAGGTATACCTGTTGTTCCATTCCATGTACTTGCCTGCGACAAAAGGATGAAGCTTTAGTTCTTTGGCGATACCTGCTTTATCCATGCCCATTGAAGTCATCTCCATAGTTTCAAGCATCAGATTAAACTGCCTTGCTATCATGGCAAGTATAACTTCAGGAGCAGTTTTAAGCGCCAGAAGGTCATAGTATATGTTCATTGCCTTCTGCTGGTTCTTCTGGGCTATTGCATCTGTCATATCAAAGATCCTGCTGCTAAGCCAGTTAGCACAAACTGCATCTATGTCTCTCTCCGTGATCTCTTCTCTGTCGATACAGTAGCAGATAAGCTTTTCCAGCTCATTCACTATATTTGACATGTCAGTTCCGACTCTCGTAAGAAAATAAGCAGTTGCTCTAGAAGATATGCGCTTTTTCTCTGCTGCAAGCTTACTAGCTATCCACTTTGTAAGCATGACCTCGTCAGGTGTCTCACAACATATATCAAGTCCGAACTTGTGAACCGCCTTATAGATATCTTTTCTCTTATCAACTGCTGATTCCACAAACAAAAATACTGTGGTCTCAGACTGGTTCTTAAGATATTCACTAAGTTCAGGACAACCTTCCTTAAAAAAGCCACTGTTCTCTATGACTATTACTCTTCTCTCTGCAAAAAAGGGAAGAGTTTCAGCCATATCAATAACTTCCATAGGATTGATCCCTGCACCTTCATAATGCTGCAGGTTCATGGGATCACCGCCTCCAAGGAGAGCTTCTCTTAATTTATCTCTGTTCTGAAGCCTAAGGTATGCCTCTTCGCCATAGACAAGGTAGCAGGGCCTAAAGGTCCCGTTTTTTATATCTTCATTAATCTGCCTTTGTTTTGCCGGATATTCTGATGCTTTCTTAGCAGCCATAGAATAATCATCCCCTTGATTAAAATAAGTTACGTGATGTATATTTAGAATTGCGAGTGTTTCAGAGAAACGAAGCAATTCGCATCATCACATTATAACATGATAGTAAAAAGTTTTGGAGGATTCAGGATGCTTAAACAGGTTTCAATTTACGCAGAAAACAAAAAAGGTTGTTTTCAAAATATCACAGGAATACTTAGAGAAAACAATATCAACATATTAGGTTCAGTAACCAACGATTCTGCAGAGTACGGTATCATCAGAATGGTTGTTTCAGATCCCGAAAAGAGTATTGAGGTACTTGGAAAAGCCGGCTATATATGCAAAACAACTTCTGTTCTTGCTATCGAATGTCCGGATGAAGTAGGTGCCTTTGACAAAATCCTGAAATCACTTTATGAAAGCAATATAAATGTTAATTACACATATCTGTCCTTCAACCGTGAATCAGGACTTCCTATCATGGTCATGCACACAGATGACGTTTACGCAGTAGAAAATATCCTTGTAAACAAGGGCTATAATTCAATCGGAAGAGAATAACAGAATTCAAAACGCAGGTCCCCCGACCTGCGTTTTATGATGGAAAAATATATGAAATTTTCATACCCCGGCTTTTAAAGTGATCCGCACTTAATAAGGATAAAGATGTGTCACGAACTTAATCCTTCTTCTCTTCGCTGTCTTTTTTTCGTTCCTCGGTTTCAACAGAAACCACACCACGTCCAGCTGCAATAAGGCCAATAGCAAAGGTCAATGATATTGCTACTTCCAATCCCAAAATGAATTTATCCGAATCCGACCGTTGAACTCCCAAAACCTCTTCTTCCTCTGATGATTCCTCATCCGAAGAATTTTCTGTATCATCTATCATCTCAGAATCGAGATAATCATCTGGTCTATCATCAATTGCGGCTATTCCCTCATAAATCGCTGACGCGTTTACAGGTTGCACATAGATCATACTCCCCAGTATGACCATGCAAAGGAACACACCCCCTGCAATCAAACGTCTGATATGTAACATCTTCTTTCCTTTCCATACTAACCACTTACTATGGTTATTATATATAACGAATTTCATTAGTTGTTTACCAAAGATGCACAAAATAATACAAAACTCGTACTTGACAAAGAAAGAAAACTATGAGTTGTAGCAATATTCGAGCATCGCAAAGTTGTAAAAAGGCTGTCTGCAACAAAATTATTCTTCTAAATATTTTCTTAACTTTAAACTGTCACCCTTGACTTCCAGGGAAAAAGCACCGCATTTATCAGTTCTAAGGACGTTTGAGTCTACTTTTTTTAGTCTGTCCAAAACCTCTTTGTGAGGGTGACCATATCTGTTATCTTTCCCGCAGCTTATTCCGGCTATTTTAGGCTTTACTATAGATAAAAAACTGCTATCTGTCGTAAAGCGGCTGCCGTGATGTGAAACCTTAAGAAAAGTTATATCCCTGTACTTACTACTGCTGCCTGCAAGAAAACTTCTTAAGTTCTCCTGCCCTTCTCCATCTACATCTCCAGTAAGAATGCCTTTAAATAAATCACATTCCAAATATAAAACTGTAGAATAGGCATTTGGCTCATCTGTACTCATTTTCGGCACAGGTCCAAGGCACTTAATATACAGATTCTTATTTGAAATGACGCTTCCCCTTCCTATGTAAGACACCGGAATATCAAGTAATCCCGCGTATCTTTCCAGTTTTTTGTAGTTATCGCCTTTAGATGATTCAGAAATATCCGGGAGAATCAGATTCTTTATCCGGATAGCCCCGCCGGACTTTGCCATTTCTTCCATCATTTCAATGATTCCGCTTACATGATCCTCATCTTCATGAGTAACTATAACAGCATCAAGACTCCCTATTCCCTCGTATGAAAGATATGGAATGATCTGATATTTACCCACGTTCTTTTTGGATGTACTGCCTCCATCCACAAGATAGTTTCCTTCCTTAGACTCAATAACTATCCCATCTCCCTGCCCTACATCAAGAATTGTAATCTTAAGTTCAGGCGTCAAGCGGAAACTGGCAATAACTATACCTAGGCCCAGGAGCAAAACCCGCATTCTCTCTAGTCTTTCGCTCCTTGATTTTTCGCCTTCCCTATTATACATGCCAATAACGCAAAATAATACTAAAAATATCAAATAAGCAATAGTTTGTACAACATTTGCATGTCCCACGTACCATGTATTTCCCGGAATGCTCCCCGAGATATTGCAGCAAAACCTGTACCAGATCAGGATCACGTGAGCTGGCATAGATAATATAAAACCAAGTGATAAGCTGATGCTTCCTAAGAGAATCACTAAAAATCCTGAAAGCATAAGGAGCGCTACCAAAGGTAAAACCAGGAGATTTAATACCATGGAATAAACCGGAAAAGTGTAATAGGTGTTTATGTACACCGGAAAAGTCGCAAGGCTTATTGCCAGGCTTCCGGATACTATCTTTAGCTTTCCCTGCCTTATGACCTCAGGAAAGGCTGGAAGCACGTATCCTATAGCGATTATCGCGCCGTAGGACATCAAAAATCCGCTGTGTGTTATATATAATGGCTGATCAAGAATCAGCATTATTCCTGACAGAGACATGGCAGATAACATGTCGTAGCTTCTACCTATTACATCAGCTGCAAGTTTTATCACGAACATAACAATTGCTCTAAACGCCGAAGTTCCCATGCCACACATGATTCCATATAAAAACATGATGATCATAGAAATAATTGCGGAAGGCAAAACCCATAGACTTCCCTTTCGAAGAAGCTTGTAGAGTGCCATTCCAATAAGAGAAATATGAAGTCCCGACACCGACAGAATATGTATTATTCCGCCTCTTTTATACAGATCCTTTATATCTGCAGACAGACCTCCCTTATCCCCAAGGAGAACAGCCTTCATTATTCCTGCATCTTCTTTCGAAAAAAAAGCATCCAGTTTCTTTCCAAATCGCTCTCTTTCTCTATATAAAAATTCTTTAAGACTGTCCTCTTTTCCTGCTGTTTCAAGGACTTTTGCATCAGTTATCCTATATGCAATTTTCAAGGTTCGATAATATTTCCTGCTGTCAAACTCGCCATAGTTTGTAGCTGCCGGAAAGGCAAAGGTTTTTCCGCGCACTTTAATAACAGTTCCGATCAAAGGCTCATTATCACTATCAGCCATATAGAGCTGAAGGCTATAGCCTTTATCCGGAACCTTGATATAAACAATCAGGTTTTCATCCTTATGTTCTTTTCCTGTTATTATTCCAACGCGAGTAACGGTTGCCCGATCGGGCACTTCTATATAATCACCCATAGGGGTGATAAGCACAAGGAGCATGACAGCCGCACAGATCATCATAAAAATGATGCAAAGCGGTCTTTTCATACTAATTATCTTTCATAAATATCACTGTTTTATTATATCAAGATTTCTCTCAAAAACAGTGTTTAAGGATATCGTCTCCATAAAGAGCGAATCCGTGTTACCACCAACTGAAATCTGCACCTTATTTGTATCTGTTATGGCACAGATAGTATTTACAAGTGAATAGATGGCAACTTCAGGCTTAACATGTCCGTTAGACACAAGGAAATTACTGTCAAAATCCACATAACAAACGCCGTCTCTTACAGATACAGAGTTTATCTTGGTCTGAGGGTTTAGCGTAGGATATGCAAGATCGGTATTGGGACCTCCAAGGAGCTGCTCAATGGCAAGACGCTGCATCAAAATATTACTGTTATACACAACGCTTCTATACACAGGAATAAGCTCTGTTCCGTCCTCTGTAGCAAAATACAGAACCAGTTCAACCTTCTCATAGGTATTTATCTCATTTCCCGCATTATAGACAAAACTGTCTGCAGACATATTTCCGACAATGTTGCCGTTACTGTCTGTAAGCGGTTTTCCCATGACCATAAATGTAATATAATCAACACCCTCAACCTGGATCAGAGTTCTTACGATCGCTGCTCTGTCGAGAATTTCTGTTGTCTTGTCATTTTCATCATAACGGCCGTCGAAATTCAGAGTTAACAAACCGCCATTCAAAGTGTAAGAAAGCATATGAACAACACCTGAAATAGGTGCCTCATATTCGAGCTTATCAGGCATAGTTTCCATCTGAACAAGGAGTTCATCAATAACTGCATTGGTATCAAACAGATCAGCCTTTACCTCATAATCCTGGAAAATAATACCCGTTTCCTCTGAATTAAGATAATAAACCTGTATCTTCTTTCCATCATCAACAAGTTCAGATTTTCTGCAGGCTGAAATAAGGCACGAAGAAAGAAGCATTACGCAAAATATTAAGTTTGCAACAATTCTCTTTTTTGCTCTCATAGTTTTATTCCATCGACTGCATGTACATAAGAGGGATCTTCACTGTAAATGTAGTGCCCTCATTTTCCTTACTCTCAACTTCTATCGTACCCCTGTGCATAAGAATCGCACTATGGGTAATAGCAAGTCCAAGTCCCGTTCCGCCGATTTCTCTGGACCTTGACTTATCTACTCTGTAAAAACGCTCGTAGATTCTATCAATACTATCCTCAGGTATTCCAATTCCTGAATCGCTTATTTTGCAGGTAAAATACTGATGATCCGCATCAAGCTTAACCTTAACAAAACCATTTTCTTTGTTGTATTTAACAGCGTTCTCCACGAGATTCATCAAAGCAAGAGAAAGCTTAACTTCGTCAATCTCAGCTGTGATCTCTCTTGTAGTCTCAAGAGTCATCTCTATGTTCTGCTTTTCAGCAATAGGTCTCATTCTCTTAAGGATAACTTCCATCATCTCTACAACGTCAACGGATGAGATATTAAGGGCTGTAGCCTTCTTATCCATCTTGACCAGTTCCAGAAGATCGTTGATTATCTGATTTTCCCTATCAACCTCAGCTGCTATATCCTCCATGAAATCCCTGTAAACTTCACTGGGAACATCTTCCTGCGAAATAAGAGAATCTGCTAAAACCTTCATGGAAGTAATCGGAGTCTTAAGCTCATGGGAAACGTTTGATACAAATTCCTGTCTGGACTCATCAAGGGCATTCATCCTCTGAAGGAGCTGATTAAATGCTGTGATTATGTGCTCAGTCTCAAGATATTTGGATGAAGGTATAGGCTCATTGGTATAGCCTGCCTTAACGTCGCTGATGGCAGCTGTAACTGTATCGAAAGGTCTAAGAAGCTTTCCTGACATGAACCATGCAACAACAAGAAGGAGAATAAAAGCTATGATCTCAATTATCATGGCTCTTCTCGTCAATATGTCCATGGTTGTGTCAATATACTCTGTTGATACACTGATAAGAAGAACACCTCTTACTACGTCCTGTGTTCCACCGGCTCCTGCCGCTACGTCTCCGCTTTCATAGGTCAGAGTCTCAGTAATTGGCGCAGTCATCTCAATATAGTTATTGTTCTTATCATAGACAGCAGTAGAAGCTGATGATCCCTTCTTTAAAATATCAACAACTTCCTCTGAGATGATGATCTTACCATCACTTATGCCATATGTATCTTTTCTGATCTGGAGATTGTCATCGATAACCATAACTCGGCCGTCATACAGATTTGCCAGAAGGTCAAGCTCTGCATTTATGACATCTGAAGAAGTATCTGAAAAATAGCTATAATTGATCAAATGATTGGCAAGGATCATCAGCTGAGTTGAAACCTCTGATTCTCTTACGCTTACAGCTCTGTCTTCATAACTTTCTATAATAGCAAAGTGTATCGCAAGACATGAGATCAGTCCTGTGATAAACACCAGCAAAAATATTCTGAATCTTAGACTCTTAAGTGGATTGATAATCATCGCATTATGCCTGGAAATAATATCCTGAACCCCACTTTGTTCTCACATATCTGGGTTCTGAAGGGTTAGTTTCAAGCTTCTCTCTAAGTCTTCTTACATGTACATCAACTGTACGCTCATCCCCGGGGAATCCCTCTCCCCAGATAGCGTGCAAAAGTTCACTTCTGTTATAAACCTTACCGGGAGTATTAACCAAAAACTCAAGAACATCAAACTCCCGGCTTGTAAGATTGATCTCTCTGTCTCCCACATATACTCTTCTGTACTCTTCGTTAACAACAAGATCTCCGAAGGTCTGAACCTTAAGCTCTGCCTCAGCCTTGGAAGTGCGTCTCATAATAGCCTTGATTCTGGCCTTAACCTCTAAGATATTAAAGGGCTTTGTAATATAGTCGTCTGCGCCATATTCAAGTCCAAGGATCTTGTCCATATCGTCGCCCTTAGCTGTAAGCATTACGATTGGTACCGATGAAAACTCTCTGATTTGCTGGCAAACCTCAAAACCATCCATCTTTGGAAGCATAACATCAAGCAGGATTATGTCATATGTATTGGCACGGGCATACCCAACTGCTTCCTCACCATCATATGCACAGTCTACTTTCATGCCATCCTGTTCAAGGCTGTACCTGATTCCTTTTACAATTGTTTTTTCATCGTCTACAACAAGAACCTTCTTTGCCATCTTTATTCCACCTATAACTTTATACTCTTATATAATCTTTTATTTTTGAAAAGAACTTTTCCTTGATTCCGGAAACGTTCATAATATCCTCAATCGTCGAGAAATTACCATTCTCCTGTCTAAAACTCACTATGCTGGAGGCTTTACTGGGTCCGATTCCCGGAATGGTCTGAAGCTCTGCCTCAGAAGCAGTATTGATATTTATCTTCCCGCCGCTGTCCTGACTATCAGATGAAGTACTGCTGTCGCTACCGGAATTGTCTCCAACAACTCCAAAGACATTACTTTCTGAAATCTGTGCACCACTTGCATTATCCAAGGGACCTTCATTTAAACTTAATACTTCCTCGATTGTTGGAATTTTAAGTTTAGATCCATCCTCTAAAACACTGGCCTGATTCACATAAGAAGTATCAGCATCCGCTGTAAAACCTCCTGCAGCTTTTATGGCATCTACAACTCTACTGCCACCGGGAAGTTCATACACTCCCTCGCATAACACGGCTCCGCATACGTGAACCATTATGCTCTCTGCAATGGGATTTTCCTCTTTATCGGAATTCTCCACTTGCACTGCCTTTGGTTTTTCCTCTTCTCTTTGCTCTTTGGCATCTTCCACAGAATCTGTCTTATCTTCTGTGTCTTTGTCAGTTTCCTGCGAGTTCAAACTGTCTTCTTCCATCTGAAGAACAATCTCGTTATTTTTCTTGTCACATCCCGATAAAAGAAGCGACGTCATGATGAATGTAATAAAAAAATATTTAAGTAATATTTTCTGCATGTTTCCTCCCAAAAACAGGAGGCTCCCACCACGCAAACATCCACCTTTCATATTATCCGAAAAAAATCAGACACGCAAGATGTCCGTAATATTTTTGTAACATTTACAAATAAAAGCACCTGTTTGGTGCTTTTATTTGTTTATTCTGCATCTGTAATTATTACCGTAGGATCAGGAAGTCTCTCTTCCTCTACTACTTCGCCGTTTATCTGGAGTTTAACGTTCTCGGACAAGGTCTTTAAAGTATCATTAACACCCGCACCGTCCCAGATATTAGCAAATGCTATCTCAAGCTGTACCCAGAAATTACTTGTAGCCATAAGCTTTGGCATAGGTACTGAATTCGCATAAACGCTTACAAAAGAATTTAAAGAATCATTCTCATAAGTAAGACTCTGACTTGCCAGGAGTTTTCCACTGCTCTTGTACATGTCATCTGTCTTTTCACCGGCAAGGAACTTGGCAAACTCCTTAGCCTTTTCTATGTGATCTGAGAAACCATTCACAACAAGGCAGTTTGTTACAGACATTGTCCTTGTTCCATAGTTTGAATTAAGCGCAGGCATTGTGGTAACACCGTACTCAAAATTACATTCACCGTTTGCCTTTGCTTCCTCTATCTTAGCAACAGCATCTGTTGTAGCCACAGTAAATACTGTTTTTCCATCGATAAAGTCCTGCATAACATGATCGTAGGTAACGACCTCTTCATCTATAGCAAAGAACTGATTAAGCTGCTGATAAAAGCTCATGCAGTTAATGGCATTCTCATTGTAAACATCAATCTGACTGATATCATCACCTGCAGCTCCGCCAAGGTTTATATAATTTCCAACAAAGAAGTAGTTATAGAAAATATCTGTTACGTCCCACTCAAAGACTGATTCAACAGCCTCGGGAGCGTTATAGTTATCAGCAAATAAAAGGACATCTTCGATAGTGCTTGGAAGCATTGAAGCAACCTTCTCATCTATCTGTTCCTGGCTGATATCTGAGTATTCATCTTCTGAAGCCTCAGGCTGAATATCATCCATTCCTTCGTCCTTCTCTGAGCCTGCTGCCTCTACGTTTTCTGAATTCTCGGAAGACTCCTCAGTAGTCTTATCCTCTTCGGGGGTGTTACCTGCGTCGATCTCAGCCTGTGCAGCCTCTCCCTCAGCAGCATCTATCTCTGCCTGAAGCTCAGCCTTTGCCTCATCAGCAAGATATGTCTTGTTATATAAAAGGGAACTGGTCTCAAAATAGTAAGGATAAGCAATGTACTTTCCTTTGTAAGAAACTGCATTTAAAGCAGAATCAGAATATGAAAGCCCCTCCATATCTGAAACCTCGCAGGCAAGTCCTGCCAGATAAGCTTTTTCGAGACAATCATGTGTAGTAATAAAAACATCGGGGAAATTCTCGTTTTCCACAGAAGCTTTGCCTATGTTCTCAAGATATTCAAGACCGGATACGCACTCAAGTTCAACTCTGGCATTGTTGTTCATGTTGTTGAACTCAACTGCTTTTCCTGTAAGATAGTCAGTCAAAACCTCATCTGTGTACCACAGTCTGATAGTGGTCTTATTAGCCTCAAAAATAGGTGTATTATCAGCTGTGCTCTGACCTGACCTTGCATAATATACTGCTGCTGCAACAAGGGCTGTAGCAAGTACAGCCCCAACAATTCGAAACTTTACCTTCATATAAGATCCTTTGCTTATTTAAGGCAGGTTTCCAAAATTCCTATCATCTCGTCGACATCACTCTTTTTGATAACAAGTGGCGGAATAAATCTGATTACGTTTGCTCCCGCGTTTATTAAAATAAGTCCCTTGGAAAGTGCCTCATTAATAATCTCTGAAACCGGATGATCAAATTCTAAGCCCTGAAGCAGTCCAAGCCCTCTCCTGTCAACGATAAAATCGTATTTTGACTTAAGTTCATCGAGCTTTTCTTCCAGGTATCCGGAAACTTCTTTCACGTTATCTATTATATGGTTAGATTCGAATAAATCAAGGACTTTGTCCACTGCAGCGCATGCCAGCGGGTTGCCACCGTAGGTTGTTCCGTGGTCTCCTGCGACAAGTGAATTCTGAGCAACCTTCTCAGTCATAAGGAATGCTCCAACGGGCACGCCGCAGCCAAGGGCTTTAGCGCAGGTCATGATGTCCGGCTTTACTCCGTACTTCTGCCATGCAAACATGCTGCCGCTTCTTCCCATGCCGCACTGAATCTCATCTAAGATAAGGAGAATATCCTTCTCATCGCATAGCTTTCTTAAGCTCTTTAAAAACTTGCAGTTAGCGGGGTGGATTCCGCCCTCACCCTGGACGGTTTCAAGGATGATAGCGCAGGTTTTATCATTAACAAGCTTTTCAACGCTCTCAAAATCATTGTAGGTTGCAAATTTCACGTTGCCGATCATAGGCTCAAAGGCCTCGCGGTAGTGGGCATTTCCAGTTACGGAAAGAGCACCGAAGGTTCTGCCGTGGAAGGAGTGCTCCATTGCGATAATCTCATGATCTGTATTTCCATCACGAAGATATGCATATTTTCTTGCTGCTTTTAATGCTCCTTCTACAGCTTCAGCTCCGCTGTTTGTGAAGAAAACCCTGTCAAGTTCCGACACTTTTTTAAGCTTCCTTGCCGCATTTATGGCAGGGGTGTTGTAATAATAGTTTGAAGTATGCGTCAGCTTATCTATCTGGTTTTTTAATGCCGCGTTGTAGTCACTGTTTCCGTATCCAAGGGCAAAAACTCCGATTCCCGATGCGAAGTCCAGATACTTTTTCTCATCAAGATCATACAGGTTTACGCCGTCTCCCCTGTCAAGGACGATCTGAAATCTGTTATATGTGTGCAAAAGGTCCTTTTCTGCCTCATCGATTATGCTCTGCATTTTTTCACTCATTTGTTATACTCCTCATCATTGTCTGACACAAACATGGTTCCTACTCCGGTGTTGGTAAATATCTCAAGAAGCAGGCAATGTGGTATTCTTCCGTCAAGTATATGTACTCTGTTTACTCCTCCCCTTACTGCATCTGTACAGTTGGCAAGCTTTGGAAGCATGCCGCCTCCGATATTTCCGCTTGCAATAAGTGCATCTGCCTCGGAACATGTAAGTCTTGAAATAAAGGTCGACGTATCTTTAATATCCTTGTAAACGCCCTCGATATCTGTTAAAAACGCAAGCTTATCGGCACTTACCGCTTTAGCTATAGCGCAGGCCGCATCATCTGCATTTATATTGAAGGTCTCGAAGTTTTCATTCATGCCAACAGGTGCAACGATGGGAAGATAATCATTCTCTATAAGATCATATAAGATGCCGGGATCAACTTCTGTTATCTCTCCGACATATCCGATATCTTTTCCATCAGATAGCTTCTTTCTTGCTTTTAAAAGACCTGAATCCTTGCCGCTTATGCCAACAGCCTTAACTCCAAGCTCTCCCACCATTCTTACAAGACATTTGTTAACCCTTGAAAGAACCATCTCAGCTATTTCCATGGTCTCTGCGTCAGTAACTCTTAGTCCGTTCACAAATTCAGCTTCCTTACCGACCTTGGAAACCCACTTACTGATTGCTTTTCCGCCGCCGTGAACAATAATAGGCTTAAGACCAACCAGTTTAAGAAGCGTAACATCTTTAATTACGTTTTTTTGAAACTCCTCGCTCTCCATGGCACTTCCGCCATACTTTACGACGATTATTTTTTTATTGAGCTTCTGAATGTATGGAAGGGCCTCGATCAGTGTTGCGGCCTTTTCCATTACTACCTGCATATCCTTATCCATAATATTCTCCTCCGGTTTAGCTGCGGTAATCAGCGTTTATCTTTACATAATCATAGGTGAGGTCGCATCCCCAGGCAGTTGCTTCGCAGCAGCCCTCGTTCATGTTGACCTTAGCGATTACTTCTTTTTCAGATAAAACCTTGGTTGCGTATTCCTCATCAAAGGAAAGTGGCTCGCCCTTTTTGAAGAGATCAACCTTTCCTGCGCTGCTCTCAATGGAAAGCTCTATTCTTTCGGGATCAAAGCTAACTCCGCTGTATCCAAGGGCACACAGTATTCTTCCAAAGTTTGCATCATGTCCGTAGATCATAGCCTTTGTAAGGGATGAGCAGATGACTGATTTTGCAAGAACCCTCGCATCCTCCTTGCTCTTTGCGCCGCACACATTTGCTGTAAAAAGCGCTGTTGCTCCTTCGCCGTCTCCTGCAAGCATTCTCGCCATCTTTTCGCAGATAGAAAAAAGTGCTGCTACGAACTCGTCGTAATCCTTGCCCTCTTCGATGATCTCTTTATTTCCTGCTTCTCCGTTTGCAAGAACCATGAGGGAGTCGTTGGTAGACATATCGCCGTCAACGGATATCATATTGAAGGTATCCTGAACCACATTCTTTAGAGCCTTCTGCAAAAGGTCGTGGGAAATAGCCACATCAGTAGTCACAAAGGAAAGCATTGTGCACATATTGGGGTGGATCATTCCTGAGCCCTTGGCAAGCGCACCCATCTTACAGATTACGCCGCCGATTTCAAATTCAACTGCAGCTTCCTTTGAGTGGGTATCGGTTGTCATGATAGCTTCCGCAGCTCCTGTTCCTGCTTCAATGCTATCTGAGAGATTCATTGCCATCTTATCGATTCCGGATACAACGGCATCCATGTTCATCTGCATTCCGATGACGCCGGTTGATGCAACGAGAACAGAATTCTTCGGAACTCCCAGAAGTTCTCCAACTGTAGCTGCAGTCTTTTCACAGATATCCTTACCTTCCTGTCCTGTGCAGGCATTTGCTATTCCGGAATTACCAACTATTGCATGAACCGCATCAATTCCGCCGCAGATCTCCTTATCCCACATAACAGGAGCGGCTTTTACCACATTACTTGTGAAAACTCCCGCTGCAGTACAAGGAGACTCACTGAAAATAAGGAGCATATCCTTCCTGTTTTTATATTTTATTCCTGCCTCGCAGCTTGCAGCTTTAAAGCCCTTAGCTGCTGTGACTCCGCCCTGTATTTCCTTCATTTCCTATTCCTCCGGGTGTCCTTTATTTTTTTTCTGCACATTATTATTTTTATGTATGTGATCATTGATGAATTAAGCCTCATTTAAATGGCCCGGTCACATACATTTTTGCTTTCCGGTTCAAGATGTATGAACTCTGTAAGATTATCTTCGTTTAGAGCAAAATCGTAGTAGTTCATGTCATCCCTCAGAGTCCAGCCCATTCTCTGCCAGAAGGCATTTCCTACTTTATTAGTAACAAAGGCATTTAGTGAAACCTTGCATATCTTTTCTTCCTTTAGCTTTTCCTTGCAAAATTCCACCATCTTCTTGCCGATGCCGTGCCTTCTGTAATCAGTCCTTACGCACACATGATAAAAGCTTGCTCTTCTGCCGTCATGGCCGCAAAGAATTGCTCCCACGATCTCACCATTTTCAACGTCAACTGCGCTGGTTGTGGGATTTCTCCTAAGGAACATCTCTATTCCTTCCTTAGAATCATCTATAGTCCTTATTCCGAATCCTTCTATGGAATTCCATAAGTCAAAAACCTCTTTGTAATCTTCAATTGTCATGACACGAACCATATGCTCACCGTTCCTTTTCTATACTGTCACTTCGTGGCATTCATTTTTTACTTCCTGCGGGCAAAAGCGGAAATCGCCAACAAAAAGTCATTCTGTCTTTAGCCTTTCCATCACGGAAATGCGGGAACCATATCAAGTCCCATGGTTTCATCAAGCCCGAATACAAGGTTCATATTCTGAACCGCCTGTCCTGCGGCGCCCTTTACCAGATTATCCAAAGCACCCATCATAATGATGCGGTCTGTTCTCTTATCTATCTTCCAACCGATATCCACATAATTACTGCACTCAACCCATCTGGTCTCGGGATAAGTGCCCTCGGGAAGGATTCTTACGAATTTCTCATCCTTATAGTATTTCTCATATGCGCTTCTTATCTCATCCTCTGTAGGGAGGCTTCCATCAGGTTTTTTTACAAGGCTTGCATACTCTGTTGCGAGGATTCCTCTGTTCATTGGTGCAAGGTGAGGTGTGAAGTTTATTGTTATTTCCTCCCCTGCCGCATAGCCAAGCTGTTCCTCGATTTCAGGAGTATGTCTGTGATTTGCAACTCCGTAGGGCTTAGCACTTTCATTTACCTCGCAGAAAAGATTGGCTGTCTTTGCGCCTCTTCCTGCTCCGGAGGTTCCGCTGAGCGCATCCACAATTAAGGTGTGAGGATCGATCAGCTTTTCCTTAACTAAAGGATATGCTGTAAGAATTGAGCAGGTTGTGTAGCAGCCGGGATTCGCAACCAGTCTTGCCTTCCTGATGTCTTCCCTGTTTATCTCACAAAGACCGTACACTGCTTCCTCTATATACTGAGGTGCCTTGTGCTCTATCTTATACCACTCCTCATATATGGAAACATCCTTAATTCTAAAGTCTGCAGAGAGGTCGATGATCTTTACCTTATTAAGAACATCATCGTTTACAAGGCTTGCACACAGGCCCTGGGGCGTTGCCGTAAAGATTACATCCACTGCTTTTGCAAGCTCGTCCATGTTGTCATCAAGGCACTTCTCATCAACGATGTCGAAGAAGTTTCCATATATAGAAGAAAATCTTTCATCAATGTAGCTTCTTGATCCGTACCATACCACCTCAGCCTGAGGATGGTTATATATGAGTCTTGCGATCTCCGCTCCTGCGTATCCTGTTGATCCGATGATTCCTACCTTAATCATTTTTCTTGCCTTCCTTTTTAGTCTCTTAATCTTTGCTTTTTAATATGAAATGTAAATTTGTTAAGCTGATATTTTTTCAATAGAGTTTCTTTGGTCTCTCCAAAATGTCTGATTTTTTTCAGGCTTTATTACTCCATAAACGCTTTTCCGACTAAGATAATATACACACCATTTAATTATATTCTTTTTCCTTATTAAAAGAAATGATGTCTGAAAGCTTACTTTTCAGTAGCTTTTCTTGTGCATAAGCATACACGCATATTTCATTTTATGCAAGTGCTAATTTATATTTATGCATATATTTTTGTATAATTTACATTTTTATACATTTTGTGCTTGCATTAATTTTCAATGTGATGTATGTTTTATACAAAGTTAGAAATCGACAAGGAAACTAAGTGCATATTATATATTCACGATTTACCTTATCAATTAAACGAACACTTTTAATAACTACTATTTATAAAGGAGAAATGGCATGGCTAAAGAAAAGGTAATACTTGCATACTCCGGAGGTCTTGATACAACTGCTATCATCCCATGGCTCAAGGAGAATTTTGATTACGAAGTTATTTGCGTCTGCATCGACTGTGGACAGGAAGAAGAGCTGGATGGTCTGGACGAAAGAGCAAAAAGCTGCGGAGCTTCAAAGCTCTACGTTTTGGATGTTATAGATGAGTTCTGTGACGAGTATGTTGTTCCCTGTGTAATGGCACATGCCGTTTATGAAAACAAGTATCTTCTCGGAACTTCAATGGCTCGCCCTCTTATTGCTAAGAAGCTTGTTGAGATTGCAAGAAAAGAAGGCGCTATTGCTATCTGCCACTGTGCTACAGGTAAAGGAAATGACCAGATTCGTTTCGAGCTTGGTATTAAGGCTCTTGCTCCTGATATCAAGCTCATTGCTGCCTGGAGAAATGCTAAGTGGACACTTGATTCCAGTGAATCAGAGATTGAATACTGCAAACAGCACGGAATCAATCTTCCCTTCTCAGCAGATTCAAGTTATAGCCGCGACCGTAACCTCTGGCACATCTCTCACGAAGGTCTCGAACTTGAAGACCCTGCGCAGGAGCCCAATTTCAAGCATCTTTTAGTACTCGGCTGCACACCACAGGATGCACCTGATAAGGAAACAACAGTAACCATGACCTTTGAAGGCGGTGTACCAAAATCTGTTAACGGAAAAGAGATGAAGGTTTCAGACATCATCCGCACTCTTAATAAGCTTGGCGGTGAAAATGGAATCGGAATCGTTGATATTGTAGAAAACCGTGTTGTTGGCATGAAGAGCCGCGGCGTATATGAGACTCCCGGCGGAACAATCCTCTATGAGGCTCATCAACAGCTTGAGGAGCTCATTCTTGACCGCGACACCTACACAATGAAAAAGGATATGGGAAATAAGTTTGCTGACCTCGTTTACGAAGGAAAGTGGTTCACTCCTCTTCGCGAAGCTGAGCAGGCCTTCATTGAGTCAACTCAGAAGTATGTAACAGGGGAAGTTACTTTCAAGCTCTACAAGGGCAATATCATCAAGGCAGGCACAACTTCTCCCTACTCTCTCTACAATGAGTCAATCGCATCCTTCAAAACCGGTGATCTCTACGACCACCACGACGCCGAAGGTTTCATCAATCTCTTCGGCCTCTCCTCCAAGGTTCGCGCCATGAAGATGCAGGAAGTTGAAGGAAAGTAATTTACGGACGCCCAAATAGTGAAGTACTTCAGTCAATTTTCCTGCATCTTCTGGCTATGTTCAGTCAAATTGTGATTGCATTACTTATACTCAATCAATATATAATTTCATTACTATACTCAATCAATTTCTTATTTAATTGCTATACTCAATCATTTACTAATTTCATTTCTATGCATAAAAAGGGAGCATAAGCCATAGTAGCTTTGCTCCCTTAGTTTGTATTTATTATTTGTTATTTCTTATTTTCTAACTGTAAGGCGATAGTTTGTTCCGAAGGTGTAGCCACCGCTAAAGAATCCTCTGTCACCATGCTTTACTTCAATGTAATACTTCTTGTTTCTGTTAGCCTTGAACTTAAGAGTTCCTGACTTGTAGATTACCTTTTTACTGCTTGCAACGAGACGCTTTGAACCGTCATATACGTTAATCTTGTAACCGTAAGTTACATCATGGTCGAGCTTTAAGGTTACTTTGAGTTTTCCATTGCGAGTTGCCTTAACCCTGTAGTAATCGCTTGTTGTCTCACCCATGGTACCAAGGTAAGTCTTCTTAAGCTTTATCTTGGTAGCGGAACCAAATGTGTTATTTGACTCTTTCTCAACATTCTTAGCATTTACATAGCTTGCAGAAACAGAGTAGAGCTCTCCAACTGCTGCACTGTTGTATTTTGAAACCTTTAAGTAAACTGTCTGTCCTTTTTTCATGACATAGTTTACATTCTCAGTGTTATGAGCATCATTCTGGAATACAGTATGAATATCATAGAGCTCGTTCATTGAGCTATCGCAAAGAGTAAATGACCATTCAGGACATTCAGCAGAAAGAAGCTGATATCTCTTGAGGTTCATAACCACATATCCATCCTTGGGAGCAGTTATCTGATAAACGTCAACGTCCTGATAGTTTCCGATAACACCAAGGTATTCTGTACCAAAGTTTAACAACTTTGCGTTGTGACCATTATCGTTAGGCTCAGACTCTACAAATGCATAAGGTGTAAAGTTTGCCTTTACGTTATACTTTTTGCCTACAGTATTGTAGTCGTCCTTAACTCCAATAAAGTATGTTGATCCGCTCTGAACCATGTACTTATCTGAAGTGACGTTCTTACCCCATTTATCGAAAACTTCTGTAAGTTGACCGTCATATTTGTAGACCTTAAGATACCAATAATAGTTTTCAGTTGAAAGCTCAGCAGCACTTACAGAGAAAGATACATAACCAGTCTGACTTGCTGTGTACTTGTACCATTTTACGTCGTTGCAATCAGCAACAGAGCCTGTTCTTGCTACACCATTTGAGATATCGATTGCTGAATTGATATCAGCAGCCTTAGCTTTAGAAGCTCCTGTGACAAACAGCACAACTACAGTTGCCATTAAGACAGCACCTTTTAAGTGCTTAA
>JAILPB010000073.1 GCA_024690485.1 Butyrivibrio sp.
AAAGAGCAGCGTCTCACGTAGACGCTATCAATATCATGCTTGTTGCTCTGTCACATACAGAAAATATCAGCATTTCAGTAAAAATTAAATAAAGTTTTTATTTACAATTCTTTCTTTTGCATTATCCTGATACTACAAAAATATGAGATAAATCCTACAAGAACACAAATTGCCAAAAAGACAATTATTACTGTTCCAACAGATATCCCCTGCATGCTATATATAAAACTTAAGGCATCTGTTGTAGATACAAACATATGGTTTACTGCAACAATTGCTACAGACAAGCATCCAACAACTGCAAAAAGAACAATTCTGCCTTTTTCTGTGCCGAATTTCAGCTGTAATGGCAGGATAATTGTAGAAACAACGACCATTCCCGGAAGTATGATAAAAAGAACCGGAAGCTGCTCCAAAAGATTTACATTTGTACCACGAAAATTCTCGCAGACAACATACAGAACCAATGAAATGCACCATCCAATAGTACATGCAGCAGTAGTGAACAGATATTTTTCCCTGATATATGTCTTCCTGTCGATTGGAAGTGTCATCAAAAACTCTAATCCATTGTCAAACTCATCATAGCTCAAGGTCCCTGTGGCAACTATTCCTGCCAGAATTGTAAGATAAGCGACAGCAAAGGTCCCTGACCCACTGATGCCAAGGACCAGTGCCATAACAACGAAAATTGCAACCGTCTGTTTCCTCTGAATTGTCAAACGAAGATCTTTTTCAATCAGACCAAGCATATCAACATCCTCCTATTAATTTCTATAAACTTATGCACTCTCCGCAGAATTGTGCTGCGAATAATACAAGATAAGATCATCAATATTTCCGTTCTCAATGACGATTTCCGGATAATTCTCTACATAGAACTGCCTCTCATTTGTAAGACATGTTACTCCAAAGCGATCTTTCTGAGTACTGATAACATATGACTTATCCAGACCGTCATAGGCCTTATTATCCATCTTAAGAAGTGCATATTTGCTCAAGATTACATCCGTATCTTCATGGACCACAACCTTTCCATCGCTTATCATGTAGATATCATCGCATAATCCCTCCAGATCCGAAGAAATATGGGATGTTATAAGGATGGAGCACTTATCGTTTTCCGAAATATACTGCCTAAGGAGATCCAATGTCTCATTTCTCGCCTCGACATCAAGCCCTGCGGTGGGCTCATCCATTATCAGGATCTCAGCCTTATGGCTTATTGCAATGAGGACACGAAGCTTAGCTCTCATTCCTGTAGAAAACTCTTTAAGCTGCTTTTCCAGCGGTATTCTAAGTTCTGAGCACTTTTTCCTAAAAAACGTCGCGTCAAAAAGCGGATACATCTTTCTCAAAATATGTATAATATCCTCTGCAGTCAGGTACATGCTAAAGCCTGAGTCAGACATTGCAGCTCCTATTATGCATTTTTCTGAGTTTGTAAGCGCAGATACTTCCTTGCCATTTATGGTTACGGAACCCTTATCAGGTTTGATAAGGCCAAGTATCGCTTTTATTGTTGTGCTCTTTCCGGCTCCGTTTTTACCGATAAGTCCCGTAACAGTTCCATCCGGAATCTCAAGTGAAACATCAAGCCTGAAATCGCCATATTCCTTAACAAGATTATCAACTGTAATCATTAGTATTCCTCCATTATGATGGTGGCTATCTCCAAAATTTCTTCCTTACTCATTCCAAGCGCTATGGCTTTCTCAATAGCCGCCGCCATCTCTTCCTCCACAGACTTGCGTCTGGCCTCCATGGCAAGCTGATGATCTGTGGCCGCCACAAATGTGCCCTTGCCATGAACCGTTACGACAAAGCCTTCTTCCTCCAGCTTATCGTAGGCTTTTTTTACTGTTAATGAACTGATTCGAAGCTCACCTGAAAGCGTCCTCACAGATGGAAGCATCTCATCGTCCTTGATTTCTCCGCTTATGATCTCATTTTTGATTTGATCTGTAAGCTGTTCATAAATCGGTACCATCGAGGTTTTATTAAGTAAAATATGCATATCTCATCCTCCGATAAACAGTATATAACAGTGTTATACTGTTGTCAACTGTTATATACTGTTTAATCACAAAAAAATCCAAGCCCGTGTTTAAAAGCAAGCTCTTTTACTTTATTTCCAGCTTCATCTGCAACTGACCAGGCAAAATCCATATAGATAAGATCATCGTCTATGGTAAGGAACTTCCCTACTTCCATTTCTTCCACACATCCGGCTGATAGCCGAGGGTGGACTGCTTACCGTTTCTGACGACCGGTGTCTTGATCACCTGCGGATTCTCAAGGATTTTCTCAAGCTTATCCTCTTCTGCGATATAGCGGATCAACAAGAGAGTATCCTGATCCTTGCAGTTAAGATCCAGCATGGCATCAATACCACCGTTTGCCTGGGCAACAGAGGTGAACTCACCTTTGCTCATGCCCTTCTCCTTCATGTCGATGAACTGGTATTTGATACCC
>JAILPB010000100.1 GCA_024690485.1 Butyrivibrio sp.
ACAAAAAATAACTGCTGACGGTTAATCACCGACGGCGAAGAACTCAAGAACAATCAGATTTTCTCCGTCGTTTGCAGCAGTGTAGCAGTTATTTTTTGTGCCATCAAGGGCAAGCCGCTAAAGCGGTGGCTAGGTTAATACCTCAGGCTCAGAATCTAAGAACAATCAGCTGGCTGCCTGAAGTTCAAGTATCTTCTTCTGACCGAAGTAGATCATCAGCTGCCACCTAGCGGGCATGTTTTCAGCCTTTGACAGAATCTCATCTACAACTGGAGGCCTGTAACCATTGTGCTTATGCGGCCTCAGGAAGTTATAATACGCAACCCAGAGAGTCAGATCATAGTTGGCACCATCGTAATTATCGAATCCATTGGTAATGCGATATGAGGCTTTATAAGTGCGGTTAAGTCGCTCAATCATCTGCTTGAAAGGACGGTATTCCTTGGATACTTCGTCTTCGTTCTGGAGACCGATTACCTGAGTGATTTCAAACTTGAACTTTTCTCCAAACTCGTGGAAAAACTGCTGTGCAGCTAAAGGATAGGCACTGTAACCATCAGCTATAAACTTAAAGTTCTTGGGAAGTTCAGTGATACCTTTTAAGGCCATTCTCATGGCGAGGATGCATGGACCAACGCCTCTGTTATCAGATACCTGATAGCCAATGATGGCTCTGGATGCAGCATCAATTATGAGCCAGATATAGCTTTTAATGCCACGGACTTTGATGTAGGTCTCATCGGCAGCAAAAGCAGCACCTTTCTCGTAGGGATAGTTATCGACAAAAGGCTTGACGCATATGGCTGCCGTTTTGCAGTAGTTCGCTATCTGCTGATGGGATATGGATATACCATACAGGTCTGATAATGCCTGCCTTGTTTTGCGTAGAGACAATCCGAGATTAACGTGGAATGTAAGGCATAGGGACATGATGTAAGCATTGTGTTTGTTGAACTTAAGCGACGATGCATTCTTGGGGAGAGAGTTTAGGTCCATCTTAAAGAAATCTATCGTGAATTCGCGGTAGATGTAGTGGAGCTTATATTTGTTCTTTCCATGGTCTTCAGCAAGATCTTCTTTGTCGACTTTCTTGAGGTTGTGGAGATAGTAGGGACACTTGGGATTAACGCATTTGTGGATGACGAAATGCTTACGGTCTTTCTTCCGAACAAGGGTATGCTGGCAGTGAGGGCACTTTAGAGACATTTGATTATCAAAGCGGTTGTCTCCGGGATTGAAAGCAGTCTGGCAGATCTTACACATGAGCTGTCCTGCCTTACCATTGTTCTTGTAAAGATAAGGCTGTGGGGCATGGCATGAAGGACAGGTACAGTCTTCTGGAATATCGCATTCAGAGCGGCGCTTGATCGGTTTGATGGCCTTACCATAGCGCTGGGCATAGTAGTTATTTAGATCTTTCCAGTCCCAATCCTGATGGTAATAGACAATCTTAGGGAGTTCATCGACTTTGAACTTTTGATATTTGGGAGAATGAGAATCATCGAAAGCCCACTGCTTTAGAGGTATATATCTGCAGATGAAATTAATCAGCCAGCAGTTTTGCTGATAGAGTTGTTGAATGATTTGAAGTAAATAAAGTATAATGTTCACGAGCATTGTCTCCGGGTTATTTTGTGAGTTTGGTCGCTGACATTATACCAAAAAGGGAGGTCAATGCTCTTTTTATTTTGAACTCCCGATAAATCAAGGTTTTAGAACTAAAAATGGGTAGTTAATTTGACACTACCGTTAAATTGTCGGAATGAAGAATATGTAATACCTGTTGATGATAATTGTAGTTAAAAACAAAGAAGGGTGATAGCATCTGGAAAATTATACAAAAGAGAGATTTTTCAAAATGTAAGATTTCCTGAAGGACGCAATTATGAGGATGAATACATAATTTCTGAAATAATGGAACGATGCGGAAGTGTTTATGTTATGGATGAAGTAGTATATTATCAGACTTTGTCAAAACATAGTATTATTAGAAGCCCTTTTAATTTCAGTAACCTTGACT
>JAILPB010000090.1 GCA_024690485.1 Butyrivibrio sp.
CCAAGTGGCATTGATACACCGGTAAAATAGTTTTTATACTCGTCACTAATCTTATCTGCTGCATAATCCAGCCAGCACTGTGTCCACATAAAACAAATCCTTCCTGATACGATATTATCTCTTCTGACTCTTATCTATTGCTTCCCACAATCCGTTAAGGTAGGTAGCTCCCAAAGCTCTGTCATATAAGCCATATCCGGGCATAGCAACCTCATCCCATATCATTCTGCCGTGATCAGGGCGGATAGGGCCTGTAAATCCTATATCATATAAAGCTTTCATGATCTCATACATATCGAAATCACCGTCACTTGAAAGATGAGCAGCCTCCTCGAAGTTGTCATCTGAGTGGAACTTAAGGTTTCTTACATGTGCAAAATGTATTCTTCCCTTAAGTGCTCTTATCATTCCGGGGAGGTCATTCTCTCTGTTAGTTCCGTAAGAACCAGCACAGAAAGTCACACCATTATGTGGGTTATCCACCATCTTCATCATACGCTGGATGTTTTCCAGATTGATGATAATGCGGGGAAGTCCAAATACAGACCATGCAGGATCATCAGGGTGAATAGCCATATTGATATCGTACTCATCACAAACAGGCATGATTCTCTCAAGGAAATACTTCAGGTTTTCGAAAAGCTTCTCCTCATCCACATCCTTGTACTTTTCAAAAAGCTCCTTGATGATAGCCATACGCTCAGGCTCCCAGCCGGGAAGTACTGCACCGTTTGCATCCTTGCTAATTGAATCAAACATGGACTCAGGATCAAGGGCATCGATCGCAGCCTGAGTATATGCAAGAACAGTAGAACCATCAGGTCTTACTCTTGCAAGCTCGGTTCTTGTCCAGTCAAATACCGGCATGAAGTTATAGCAAACCATGTAGATATCTTCCTGACCCAGATTGCGAAGAGTCTCAATATAATTATCAATATATTCATCTCTGTCGGGACTTCCGATTTTGATTGAATCATGGATGTTTACAGATTCTATTCCTGCAATGTGAAGACCGGCACTTTCAACCTCGTCTTTTAAAGCCTTGATTCTCTCTCTTGACCATACTTCTCCGGGAGTTGTGTCATATAAAGTTGTAATAACTCCTGTAACTCCGGGAATCTGTCTGATCTGCTTTAAAGTTACAGTATCAAAGCCTGTTCCAAACCACCTAAACGTCATTTCCATGTCTATCGTTCTCCTCAAAATAAAAATAACATATTCCTTTTAAGAGTAACTAGTACCCAGATAAGTATAACGTATTGGCTTGTATAACAGTCTAGCCATTATATTGCGTTTTTTTTTTCGTCTTTTGACATATATTGCTAAAAAAAGGAAGGTCATCACTGACCTTCCTTTATAAAACCTCTATTATCTCGATAATTAGAAGATACGTCTAACTGCAAGAACTGTACGATAGCTTGCATCAGAAATCTTGATACCTGTAGCTGCTGTTGAAGCATGTACAATCTGGCCGCCACCGATGTAGATACCTACGTGACCTGAGTAGCATACAATGTCACCGGGCTGTGCATTTGCAAGACCATCAACTGCTGCACCTACGCTTCTGTCAGCACCACTTGAATGAGGAAGACTAACACCAAAGTTAGCATAGACACTCATAACAAATCCTGAACAGTCTGTTCCGTTTGTAAGACTGGATCCACCATATACATAAGGATTACCTACAAACTGCTGTGCATAAGCTGCAACTGCTGAACCGATTGAGCTAGCCTGTGTTGTGTAACTAGCTGCAGAGTTATAGCTCTTTGATCCTGATGAACTTGAAGAATTACTTGTACCCTTCTTAGCAGATGCAAGAGCAGCCTTGCGAGCCTCCTCTTCCCTCTTAAGACGAGCTTCCTCTTCAGCCTTGGACTCAGCCTTAACGAACTCAGTTGAGAGTTCTACATAATCAAGTGAAACGTATCCTTCACCTTCCTCGATACTAACCTTAACCCAACCATCAAGTTCCTCTGTAACAACGAGCTCATCCTCGATTGGAACAAGACCAAGCACCTCGTCATCGGTACTGGGGCCGCTTCTAACTTTAAGAGTGGTTGTTGTAACTGTAGCGATACGCTTACCAACCTGCTTAGCAAGTTCTACCGCATCTTCACCAGTTACACAGTACTCTCCCTTAACATATCCTTCTACAGATCCTGACTTAATCTTGTACCATCCGTCAACCTCTTCCTCAAAGGTTCCGACTGAATCATCATAAAGCTTACCGATGATCTCGCCGTCCTCTTCACTCGGGTTATCACGAACATTTACATAATCATTAACCTGAGCAATAACAAGGGTCTTGAAAAGCTCCTCTTCCTTCTGTTCAGGTGTAAGCTCTTCCTCGGCCGGTTCCTCCTCTGCCTTCTTGATATTTGCTCCGGTGTATTTCTGGATATCACTAAGGATGTTCTCCTGCAATGTTGATGCAAGAGGTACTGTTTCTGTAATTGTTACTGCTGTATCTTCAACATTTTCTTCAACATTTTCTGCAACATCTCCATCACTGCTCTCATTAAGATTAGAAAGAGATACAGAATCCTGTGTCAACGCATAGCTGATGCCTGCGGAAGGTAAAACCGAAGTCACCTTGGATGATGATGCACTTACTTCAATTCCACTTCCTCCAACTGTTACCGCAGCGGCAACCCCCATTGCCAAAAGCTGCATTCTAGTCTTTCGCAAAACGAACCTCCAAAATTTCATTTGTTACAAATTTGTTACATCTTTTAACAATATACTCTGATATGGTCATTTTGTCAACCTTTTACGAATTTTACCTAACAAATTGAAAGGCTTAAATAAGCCATTTTTTCAATTGATATATATATTAAGTCAATTTATTAAAAGGCCAAATCACAGTATTTATGCAGGACACCAAACAAAACACAATGCGTTTCCAAAATTAATTTTTACTTATTTTTTACCAACCAGGAAATCCTGAACAGATGTTACGGCATTTGCTCCGTCAGCAACTGCTGTCACGATCTGGCGAAGTCTCTTTTTCCTTGAATCTCCTGCTACAAATATTCCGGGCTTAGAGGATGAACAATCCTCTCCTGCAACTACATAGCCGGATTCATCTGTATCCACAAGTCCTGCAAAAGGATCTGTAAGAGGGTGAATACCGATAGCTACAAATAACGCATCTGTTTCAACTACCTTAACATCATTTGTCTTCACATTTTTTACGACAACTCCTGTAACCTTGTTGTCACCCTTGACCTCTTCAATGACGCTATCCCAGATAATCTCTACATTGGGAAGACTCATAAGCTCGTCCTGAAGAATCTTTGCTGCTCTGAGCTCATCTCTTCTGTGTACCAGATAAACTTTGCTGCAGCCTCTTGCAAGGAAAATTGCATCTTCAACTGCGACATCTCCGCCGCCGTTTACTACAGCAACCTTATTTCTGAAAAAAGCTCCGTCACAGGTTGCACAGTATGAAACGCCGCGTCCTGTAAATTCTTCTTCGCCCTTAACACCAAGCTTATTATGCGATGCACCACTGGCAAGTATTATGGTCTTAGTCTCATACTCTCCCTGATCTGTAACTACTTTATATACAGGTGCTCTGTCAGCTGCACCTTCGCTTACAGTATCGATTCCGGTAACTACTCCTTCTGCAAACTCAGCACCAAGCTTGTCTGCATGCTCGCGGAACTTTGTTCCCATGTCAAAGCCGTTTATTCCGGGAAGTCCAAGATAGTTATCCACTTCATAAGTAATAAGTACCTGACCGCCGCTCACGGGATCCTTCTCAATTACAAGAGCATCAAGTCCTGCTCTCTTTGCATATACAGCTGCTGATAAACCTGCCGGTCCTGAACCGATTATAACGAGATCCTTCATAGGTAAAACCTCCTGTCTATTTTCAAAATTATATTGTGCGCAATCTTTTTTATTTATATTATAACCCTTTTTAAAAATTGTAAAGTCTATTTTTTTCAAAGAAAATTCTTATTATATGCTATGATTAATTAGACTAACTTATTTGAAAGGTATCACTATGAACTCAAATAACAAAAACTCCGCAGTACTTATTACGGGTGCTTCCCGCGGTATCGGTCTTGCAACAGCAAAGGCGTTTGCAAAAGAGGGATATCCTCTTTATCTGTGCTGCAAAAACAATATAGATAAACTTACTGAAACTGCAAAGGAGCTGCATACAGAATATGGAATAAGCTGCAGTGCCTTTAAATGTGACGTGGGCAATGAACTATCTGTATCACAAATGTTTGCAGAAATGAAAAAGCAACCCCTTGGCGCCCCAACTACTATTATAAACAATGCAGGTATAGCTTACTATGGTCTTTTAACGGATATGTCCGCAGCCGACTGGAAAAATGTCATATCCACAAACCTTGATTCTGTTTTTTATATAAGTAATCATGCGATTCCTTTTATGCTTAAAGAAGGCAGCGGTAAGATCATAAACATTTCTTCCGTATGGGGAAATGTGGGTGCCTCCTGCGAGGTTGCCTACTCTGCATCGAAAGGCGGCGTAAATGCTTTTACAAAAGCTCTTGCAAAGGAACTTGCTCCAAGTAACATTCAGGTTAATGCCATCTGCTGCGGAGCCATAGATACAGAAATGAATTCATCTCACCTTAGTCCTGAAGAGCTCTCTGAACTTGCAAGCGAGATTCCTGCTGACAGACTTGGAACCCCTGACGAAGTTGCAAAGCTTGCACTTATGTTAATGGATGCTCCTGAATATCTTACAGGCCAGATAATAACCATGGACGGCGGCTGGATCTAAAAAACTGAACATAATAATTCATAAGAATAAGAGCGACTAATTCCACTCAATAAATTAGTCGCTCATTTTTTTCACTGCTTATCTGTATCCGAAGATAGTTTTTTTAATACAAAATGCATCACGATGCCTATAGCCACCATCACGATTGATATTATCTGTGAAGTGGAAAGTGGTCCAATGCTTCCTCTGTAGTCTGCTCTGAAGAATTCGATTATAAATCTTCCGATTCCGTAAAGGCACAGATACATAGCACCTACATGTCCCTTAACCTTAGTTTTTGTAGAATAAAATAAGAGAATCGCACCAATCAGGAAATCTCCTGCTGATGACATAAGCTGTGTAGGAATAAGCTGTACTCCGTTGGGTGCAAACTGTGATGTGTGGAAAACCACATGGAAAGCACTGTCAGTCTCTGCTCCATAGCAGCAGCCTGCACAGAAGCATCCGATTCTTCCAAATCCCTGTGCAATCGCAACAGAAGGCATTACCACATCGAAATACTCAAGGAAGTTTTCTTTTTTCTTCTTTACATATAAGAAGCTAGCCAAAATTCCGCCGATGATTCCGCCATATACCACATAGCCGTTTCTAAAGTCCCAAAGTATTGAAGGATTTTTAATTATATCCGGAATCTCAACTATATAAAACAGAAGCCTGCATCCAAGCAGGCCTCCAATAATCGCACAATAAAATATACCGTAGATTGTATCCTCAGATAAGCCTTTTTTCTTCCCCCTCTTTAAAACAACGAACAATGCTGTTATAAAGCCAATAGCAATCATCAGTCCATACATATGTAATGTAATGGGACCGATCTTAATATCATTAAACATAAATCCCCATTTCTTTTTTGTTACTTAAGCACCTTAGCAATGGCTGTAATAACAGTCTCTTCAACCAAAGGCTTTGTAATAAATTCAACTGCACCTGATTCAACAGCCTCTTTTAGTTTCTCGTTCTGGCCTGCAGCAGTGATCATTATAACCTTGGCATCAGGATAGGCTTTATGTATTAGCTTTAATCCTTCTATTCCATCCATGACCGGCATAGTAATATCCATAGTCACGAGGTCAGGATTAAGCTTTCCATAATCATCAAAACCTTCCTGTCCATTGGTCGCTTCACCAACTACAGTATGTCCATTTCTCTCAAGCATGTCTCTTAAGACTCTGCGAGATATTTTCGAATCATCAACAATCAGAATGTTAGCCATCTTTTTCCCCTCACTTTACAGAAACATCATCTCTCATGGAAATTACCAGGTATATAGTGCTGTCACTACTGTGAACCGGCATTATATGGAGGTCCTCTCCTGATACCTCAGCAAATTTAGAAATAAAAACTGGCGGCTCCAGATCAATCCGTTTACCCTGCTTACTCTTATCAGTAGCATATAGACCATTGATGCAATTTATAAGCTCGCACATTGCATCAAGTGCATCTTCTCTGGTCTCAATAAACTCTTCTTTGGTGTAGCTCTTGGCTACCTTTTGAATATCAGCATCCTTACCTAAAATAGCAACCGTAGCATGAAGATCACCATTAAACTGCTGATATCCAACACATTCATCCTGAATTGTATGACCCGCTTTGGAGTTATCAATTGTCACATGTACATCTACAAGTCTGTAGAAGTTCTTTATACCATATGTAAACAAGTGACGATATTCTTCGTCCTGACTATCCACAAAAATGGGAATAATCTTTTCCATGTCACCGGACTTAAGGGCATTCATCTGCTCGTCAGAAAGACCCTTTTCTGACTGATAAGAAGAAATAGCATTGTCCACTTCTTCAAGAGACATGAATCCTCTGTCCACAATAGCCTGAGTGAATGTTAAAAACTCATTTCCCTGAAGTAAAAGAAGTCTATCAACTTGCGCCTGATTAAGATATCCTCTCTCAATCGCTATGTCTCCGAATCGCTTATCCATTGTTGCCTGAAGCGCATTTATTTCCTCAGCCTGAACAACAGTCAAAAGCTTTTCAGCCACTGCAATCACACCAAGCCTTGCACGGTTTGATTCTTGTATCTGATAGACCTGAGATAACTGACTTTGCTGAAGCCTTCCGCTATCAACAAAGTATTTACCCATTATTCGGTCAAACATAAATCCCCTCCATTTTATGCAGATCAATAAGTCATACGTCGAAAATCATATTAATTTTACTTCATAACGATATTCCAAACAAGTGCAAACGTAAGATAAAACACGCTGTTTATGCTTTTTTAATAAACCATTATTCCTTAGTCGAGTACTCATCAGCAACGCTTTCTTCTTCACTTCCTTCTGTTATCTCGATGGAAGCAAGACCCTTTCCACTCATTGCTGATTCTATAGCAAGCTCAGTCTCGGAAAGCTTTTTCTTCGCCGGCTTCTTACCTGCTCCTGCTGTTGCAGCAACAGTCTGTGCAGCTGCCTGAAGTGCAGCCATTCTGTCCCTTGGAATCATGATCTTTTGTCCGCCGGGATTGATAATGATTCCATCCTTCTCCCCGACGAATCTAAGGATATCTGCAAAGGTGAAAACCGCACCCTTAAATTCAGAATTTGCAAACATCTTGGTAAACTCAATTCCGTCTGTAAATACCGGAAGGAAATGCTTTTCATCCTTGGACTTGATCTCAGGAAAACGTATCTTGGTATCCTTAGTGAACTTATATCTTCCGTCGTCCATAACTTCCACAGGACCCTCATGCTGCATAGGAATAATGTAGTTTGCCGCCTGAGCAGCTCTAGCCATGCGCATTTCCTTGGCAGCAAGGACTTCATTTCTCTTCTCATACTTAACGGGCCATCTTGCTTCCCCAAGGAAATCGAGTATGGAAAATACAAGTCCCGGATTCTTTGGTGAATTGTCTGTCTGTCCCCAATCTCCGGGAGCAGCTACAATCTCGCCTCTCTTAAAGTGTGCTCTGTAATAGCCGTTATCAACAATGAAATGCTCAATACCAAGGTAGTATAGATAATCAAAGAAACTTCTTCTGTCCTTTGCTGACTCAGCCTCGTTATCTGCCTTACAAGGTCTTGCTATAAGTCTTCTGTACTGCTTAGCAAAAGCCTTAACTGCTGTCTCCGCATACTCCTGGCTCGAATAGATATTGATAAAACCATGGTCAAGGAAAGGATATCCTGTAACCAGATCATAGAGAACATATAACATCTTGGCATCTCTTACTCTGCCAAGGATCTCATTATATATTTTTCTGTGATTAGCCTCATAGCCCGGAAAAGCTGCAATCTTGTTGAATCTCTCCTGAGCTGTAAGCAAAAACAAAAGCTCCTGCATTGAGAAAAATCTAAGAGCATCAGTGCTTATCTCCTCTTCATAAAGCATCTGACCGATTTCTTCCTTGCGTTCATCAGTAAGCGGATCCTCGAAAAGTTCCTCCTCCTGACCTGCTACCTTAACAGGATTTAACTTTGCAAGAGTAGGCCATCCCTGCTCCATATGCTTTTCCTTAAGCTCTGCTATAGCCTGCTCTTTTTTTTCAGCCTCAAGCTGCTGTTGAAGAAGTGCCTCCTCTTCCGCATTCTTCTTTTTCCCGCCAAATAAACTTAAAATCCCCATTACTATCTCCAATCTAAATTACTGCATATCTATATCAGACTTGTAAAACTCGTCTGAAAAAGACTCAAGGTATTTAATATCCTCCACTCCGCATGTCTCATAAGGAGAATGCATTGCGAGCTGAGCCATACCGATATCAACGGTATTAACTGCAACCTGTGTTCCCGAAATGTTACCAAGTGTTGAACCGCCAGCTACATCTGAGCGATTTGTGAAGGTCTGATAAGGAACCTTGGCAGCATCACATATCATTTTGCAAGCAGCAGCTGAAACACTGTCTGTTGTGTACTTCTGGTTAGCATTGTACTTAATAACAATACCCTCATTCATGTGAGGTCTGTTTACAGGATCTGCCTTTTCTGTAAAGTTAGGATGAATTGCATGTGCATTATCTGCAGATACCATAAAGCTGTTTGCAAGGCTTACAAGGTGTTCTTGGTTTGTTTTTCCAAAGCCTTCGCTGATTCTGCTGAGTGTATCCTTTAAGAATGTAGAAGCAGCGCCCTGCTTTGTTGTGCTTCCAACTTCTTCATTATCAAATACAACGTGCATTGTAACGTGCTTTTTATTCTCTGACTTAAGGAAGCCCTTAAATGAAGCATAGCAGCACTCAATGTCATCAAGCCTGGCAGCTGACAGATACTCGTCGTTTGCGCCCCATACGGAAGCTGCAACTCTGTTATAAAGGAAAAGATCATGACTCACGATGTTCTTAACATCGCAGCCTGCAGCCTTAGCAACAAGCTTCATAAGACTGTCCTTACTCTTAGCATCACCAATAATAGGAAGAAGGTCCTTCTGAACATTGTACTTATGTCCGTCATTAGCCTCTCTGTCCATGTGGATAGCAAGTGAAGGAATCATAACAAGATCCTTATCAATATTTACAAGTACGCTCTTAGCCTTGATTGCCTTACCACTGCCCTTTACCATTACTCTTCCGGCAATTGAAAGCGGTCTGTCAAACCAGGGTGCACAGAGCATTCCACCGTACTTCTCAACATTCAATGTAACATAAGCCCCTGCAGACTCGATCTCAGGATTCTCCTTTACCTTGAAAGCAGGTGAATCACTGTGGCTTGCGATCATATAGAATCCCTTGTAGTCAGCCTTGGGAATCTTAAATGAAATGATCGAAGATCCGTTTCTTGTTACAAAGTATTTTCCACCCTTCTTAAGTTTCCAAACCTCTGTCTCTGAAAGTTCTGTAAATCCATTTTTCTCAAGTTCTTTCTTTAAATTATCAACAGCATGAAAAGCTGTAGGACTCTTCTCGATAAAACTTACAAGTTCATTTACTTCTTTTTTCATTAGTACTTAGTCTCCCTTACGTCTATCATTTAAATGATGCTGCTTCTTTTCTTTATACATAAGCGCATCAATTGTTTCCTGGAAAGTTTCTACGGTCATATGCTCTGCAGGCATATATATCAAAAATCCGCAGCTCACATCAAGATCAACATTCCAACCGTTTCTATTTTTAAGTTCCGCAACCTTTACGTGAACCTTATCCAGCATTTCTTTAATCTTATCTTCGTTATGTTCTTCAGTGATAATACTGAATTCATCTCCGCCAAATCTGCCGATTTCAGCACTGGATCCAAATACTTCTAAAAGTATCATTGCCACGTCCTGAATAGTCTTATCTCCGGAACTATGTCCGTAGTGATCGTTGATTTCCTTGAAATGATCAACGTCCATCATTATGGCAGTAAACTTCTTGTCATTTATAAGCGCGTGCTTAACCATCTCTTCAAGCTTCATGTCTAGTCCGCGTCTGTTCAGAAGTCCCGTAAGATAATCCACATTTACGTCCTTGCTCTGCAAATAGAAGAAAAGCACAAGACACCCTATGGTTATTCCAGCATAAGTAGTATCAACAGCTGCAAAGAATATCTGGAACAGTGAGCCAAACAAAGACACAGCAGGAAGAAGAATGATGAAATTCCTATATTCATTCATGATATTCTGCTTGAATACTATCGTATAAACCACAAGAAGTATGATAAATGTCAAAAGCAGCACCGCTCTGAACATAAACAGCGGTCCTCTGTAATACGCACCGTCTTCAAAATAGTAGAACAAACCTGTACCGGTTATCTGTGAGGAAAATACTCCGAGAATATTACAGATAGCAAATACCTGGAAAGCTATGCCAAAGATTCTTCTGGCCTTCATGTTCTTATCATCCATCCAGCAATCTATATACTGAAGAGCGAAAAGAATATCCACCGGGTCAAGAAGATATATCAGAAAGTAACCTATCTTCGCGAGGATTATATAATTGCCTGCGTGAACTTCACCGACTTTACCGATGGTCTCCGCACACAATAAAAAGAGAGTCATTACAAGAAGAGAAGAATATTTTCTTCCCGACTGAACTCTTGATGTTCCACTCTGAAATTGTATAAGTAGCACTAATAGTAATCCTGTGAAAAAATTAATGACTACCCAACTATCTAATTCAAACATCTTTTCTCTCCAAAAAAACCTGCCAAAAAATTATAGCATATATTCATGGATTATTTTTTTGATTTGACATTATCTTGCAGTCTTTTGTAAAAATCTATCATTTTTTCAGGACTTACTTTGAATTTAAAAGTCGGAGTTCTGAATCTGAAATTCTTAATGTTCTTAAGTTCGTATTCCTGTCTGAAATTAAGTCTCGCTGCTGAAGCAGAAACCTTATCCTTAATAGCCTCCTCGTAAGAGATAATAGCTTCTCTTGCTTTTCCGGGAGCTGCCAGAATGACATCTTTAGCCTTTCCGGGAACGGATGAGATGGTACCGATGGCTTTTCCGGGTGCCTCCGCTGCAGTCTGGACAGTTTTTTCCATCCTCACATCGAACTCGTTCATGGCTCCTTCAACTATGGCAAGGAGCTGGATAAGACTGGAAACAGTAAGCACCATATCCGCAGCAAGATATGCCATAAGCAGGAGCGCTATCACTTCTGCGACCATAGGATGAATAGCTGCCTTTATGTTCTCTGCTACAGGAAAGACAAACTTTGTGCAAAGGATTCCTGCTACGCCAAATCCAACTGTTGCAGGAACACACACTCTTCCGTTGATGTTAAGAGGCATATCCTGATAATCCCACCAAACAGCATGGAATCTTTTTTCCAGCAGGTAGGATGTTCCATATTCAAGGATAAAGCTTCCCACGGCACAGATAACAAATATCTGCCACAGAGGCACATCCTTGTAATGCATATCTCTAAATATCGGTAAATATCCAAAGACTAAAGAACAGGTAACTGCTCCTGTTCCGTATATAGGGCAGATCGGTCCGAATAAAAATCCTCTGTTAGCCCAGTGCCCTTCCTTTACCGTGCAATAAGTACACTCATAAATCCAGCCTAAAAAGCTATACACCATAAATTCTATAAATAATTTACATATAAACATATTCTTTGTTACCTCTGTTATTGTTTTTTCCCAAATCTGCAGATGTCTTTAAGGCAACATTCATCACACTTTGGTCTTCGTGCTACGCATACTGCTCTTCCGTGGGTCACAAACCTGTGGCACAGACTGTTTCCCTCTTTGGCAGGAATTATCTCCCAAAGCTTCTTTTCCACCTTATATGGGTCCTTTTCATCATCCACAAGGCCTATAAGATTGCAAAGTCTTATGCAGTGAGTATCTGTCACAATTGCCGGCTTCCCAAAAACATCGCCCATTATAAGATTCGCACTTTTTCTTCCAACTCCGGGGAGCTTTAACAGCTCTTCCATTGTGTCAGGTACGTTATCATTGTATTTTTCATGAAGCATCTTCATACATGCGGATATGTCCCTTGCCTTGGAATTACCCAAACCGCAGGGTCTTATTATTTCTTCAATCTCTGCAACCTCGGCATTTGCCAGAGCTTCAATAGTTGGAAATTTCGCATATAAAAAAGGTGTGGTCTTATCAACCCTGGCATCTGTGCACTGGGCAGCAAGTCTTACACTTATAAGAAGCTGCCAGGCATCCTTATAATCCAGGGTGCAGACCGCATCCGGGTATTCTTCTTTTAGTCTTTTTATAACCTCTAATGCTAACGCTTTTTTTGTCATACTTCTCCAAAAAGAAGCCCGAAAAGCAATACGCACTGCTCTCCGGACCTCTCATTATTCTGCCATGGAAACTGCGCTGTTTACGAGTTTCATAAACTCTAATACGCTCCTAAAATGGATTTTCTTTTTTCCTTCTGTCCACAGTACCTGTCCCTGCCAAGATGTATACTGTCTGAACTTAACCTGGACAAGTAGCGTAGCGACTTCTCCCCTAAAGCTCTTAACGTCACGGATAGGCTCTCTTTTTCTTATGGAATTAGGATTGTGATAATCCTCCAGTTTATTCTTTTTGCCAAAGGTTCTGTAGGACGTTGTCCTCTGGGGAAAATCCCAGTTGTCATAAAGCTTATCCATGAGCATTACCATCTCATAAAAATTGGAAAAGCCTATGGAGTCCTCCTCATAGGGTGTCCACAAAACGCCCTGTACATCATTGTTTTCACAACTCTCTATGCACACGCAGATAAGATTTTTACCATAGATTCTTTCATTTGAATCACTCATAATAGTTACGCTTTTTTCCCCTTAGTATTATTAATGCGGAAATAAGTGCTGCCCAAAGGATCATGAATCTGGCAGGAATATTGCCCGCATCCGAAGTCTGGCTTCGTCTTGCACCCAAAACTTTTTCATTTGCTGCCTTCGTACCTGTCATATCAGAACGTGTTGCTCCAAGTACATTGGCATTATCACTGTTATCTTCATCCTTAATTTCAGGATTCGAACCATTCTGTCCGTTATCAACCTGACTCTGGGTATTTCCGGAATCGCCTGTACTTCCTGAATCTCCGGATTGTCCCTGATTTTCAGAGCCTGAAGATCCGCTATTTCC
>JAILPB010000107.1 GCA_024690485.1 Butyrivibrio sp.
AATAAATAACCCAATCAGTCATGTACTTGAAGGGACTGAAGGGAGGGTAAGAGTAGAGATGTCAACAGTAGTAGTAAAAGAAAACGAGACTTTGGATAGCGCACTGCGTCGTTTTAAGAGAAGTTGCGCAAAGGCTGGAATCCAGCAGGAGATTCGTAAAAGAGAGCACTACGAGAAGCCTAGCGTAAGACGCAAGAAGAAGTCTGAGGCAGCAAGAAAGCGCAAATATAACTAAATCAAATTTATGAGAAGTCCTCGGTATTATACCGGGGACTTTTTTCATTTGATGCAGATCTGCTGATATGAAATTTGCCAGCTAAGGTGACCAGCGGTCTTACCGTCTTATACTCGATTAAAACAAAAATATTAGTACAACACGTTCTTATACTATGATAAAATAATTTTTGTTATGTCGAAAAAATGGGAATAGTGTTAGACAATGTGGATAAAAATTCTTATTGTATTATTAATGCTTATATTATTATCCCTAGCCGTTATTTATCATGACACACATAGTTTTGTAGTAAGAAGCTATGACGTGGATTCGGATAAGGTAGATAGGGATTATTGCTATGTCTTTTTATCTGATCTTCATGGTTATACCTATGGCAAGGATAATGAGAGGCTTCTTAAGGCTATTGATGAGATATCGCCTGACATAGTTCTTTGTACGGGAGATATGCTTATTGGGCACAAGATAGATGGCGAGATACAATATCAGGCGGGGCTTCATGTGCTGGCTGAGCTTGCCAAGAAGTATCCGGTTTATGCATCAAATGGTAACCATGAGCAGAAGATTAAGACGTTTAAGTCTGTTTATGGAGAGGTATTTGAAGAATATCGAAGTAAGCTCTTGGATGCAGGAGTTATAGTTTTGGAAAATGAGAGCATCGAGATTTCTGATATGCCGGTTAGAATTACTGGCCTTGACCTTGGACTTGAGTATTTCCGCAAGGTAGTAAAAAAGGAAATGACTCCTGGATATCTGCAGACTCTTATTGGTGAAAGCAGTAGAGATAAGCTGCAACTTTTACTTGCTCACAATCCTCAGTATTTTAGGGAATATGCGGATTGGGGAGCGGATATTTCTTTTGCAGGTCATGTCCATGGCGGAATAGTGCGACTTCCTTTTATTGGAGGTATTATTTCTCCGTCGATAGCTCTTTTTCCAAAGTATGACGGCGGAAAGTACGAGCTTGATGGCAAAACCATGATACTTAGCAGGGGCCTTGGAACCCACACAATTCACGTAAGGATGTTTAATCCGGGAGAACTTGACGTAATAAGGATTCACAGTAAAAAGTAATGGAGTTTTGATAATGTCACTAGAAGTTAAGCTTCAGGTGTTTGAGGGACCACTTGATCTTCTTTTACATCTGATTGATAAGAACCAGATAGATATATATGATATTCCGATTGCAACGATTACTGAGCAGTACATGGAATACATTAATGCCATGCAGAGGGATGACATGGAGGTTACCAGCGAGTTCCTTGTGATGGCAGCTACGCTTATTGATATTAAGTGCAAGATGCTTCTTCCCAAGGAAGTCAATGAAGAGGGAGAGGAAGAGGATCCTAGAGCAGAGCTTGTTGAGAAGCTTCTTGAGTACAAGATGTACAAGTACATGGCTTATGAGCTCAAGGACAGGCAGATGGATGCCGGGCTTTCATGGTTCAGGGAAAAGAATATTCCTAAGGAAGTCAAGGAATATGAGATGCCACTTGATCTTTCTAACCTCATCGGCGATGCAACCCTGAATAAGCTGAATGAGATTTTTCAGGATCTGCTTAGAAGGCAGGAAGATAAGGTCGACCCTATCAGAAGTAAATTCGGTAATATCGAAAAAGAAGAAGTTGATATGGATGCCAAGACTCTGTACATAAGGGCATACATTAGAGAGCATTCGCGTTTTAGTTTCAGACAGCTTTTGGAAAAGCAGCACAGCAAGACGGAGATTATTGTAACCTTCCTTGTTATGCTCGAAGAAATGAAGCTTGGAGAAATTGAGATAGAACAGGAAGATACATTTGGTGATATTATTATCACCTCCAGAAAGGCAAGTTGATATGACAAGAGAAGAAGGCGCAGCCATTGTAGAGGCGATTCTTTTTACTATGGGTGATTCTGTTGAAATAAGCGCTCTGGCAAGAGCTATTGAGGCAGATGTCAAAGAGGTAAAGAGTTTTATAGAATATTTAAAAGAAAAGTATGAAAAGTCTGACAGCGGTATTGGATTAATCGAACTTGAAAAGGCAGTTCAGCTATGTACCAAAAAAGAGATGTATGAGTACCTTGTAAAGATTGCGAAAGCACCTAAAAAGGCCGTGCTTACGGATTCGCTTATGGAGACTCTTTCAATCATTGCTTACAAACAGCCTATTACAAGGCTTGAGGTGGAGAAAATCCGTGGTGTGAATAGTGATCATGCGGTAAACAGGCTTGTGGAGTTTGGACTTGTTCAGGAACTTGGAAGACTGGATGCACCAGGAAGACCTCTTTTGTTTGGAACAACGGAGGAGTTCCTAAGGAGTTTTGGAGTAAGATCTCTTGAAGAACTTCCTTCTATAGGAGCGGTGCAGGTTGAGGAATTCAAGGCACAGGCTGAAGAGGAAATCAATGTCAAGCTTGATATATAATTAACAGATACTATTTTTACAATTAGCAGTTAACGGTATCCGCATAAACAATTAATAATATACAATTCATAAAATATAGGAAAAATGCGCAATATTTTATGCATTTTTCCTTTTTTTTGC
>JAILPB010000119.1 GCA_024690485.1 Butyrivibrio sp.
CAGACAGGTAAGACTGTTCGTCCTAAGGTTTACTTCGCAATCGGTATCAGCGGAGCTATCCAGCACGTTGCAGGTATGGAAGAGTCAGATCTCATCATCGCTATCAACAAGGATGAGAACGCTCCTATCTTTGACGTAGCAGATTACGGTGTAGTTGGCGACCTTAACAAGATCGTTCCTGCACTTACAAAGAAGCTTGAGGCTGCAATCGCTGCTAAGTAATCACCAGGCGAGGTCTTTTCGAGCCGGTGTACTACTTAGTTCTGGCGAGCGAAGCGAGAGCAGAACTTCCTTTAAAAATATAGGTCCGAGGCATGAATTTGCCTCGGGCTTTTTTTTACTGTATGATTAGTTGACTGATTTTATTTATAGTAAATCTGGATAAATCATCTGCTTACTATAATTATAAAATTGGCCTAAAGATTTATATGGGAAGGAAGTTGGAATGAAAAAAAGGGGTCTGATATTTGCGCTTATTGCAGGTCTTTTCCTTAATAATGCGTTTGTATCACTGGCAACCGAACAGAATATAAATGATAGTGATGCTTACCCTGCAGATGATCTTAGTTTGGTAGAAGATCGTATTGCTGATGAAGAAGTAGTGGAGGTTTCTCCGGAAGCTTTCAAGAATATCGGAAGAAGGAGTTCTTCAAGAAATTCATTAAATGCATTAAATTCATCTGCTTCAGATAAATATAATTCATATTATTACAATAAGCTAAGCGCCATGGACAAGAAAGCATATGATGCTTATCTTAAGGCTGAAAGGGCAAATAAGGGATGTGTTGATACTCTGACTGAAAATAATAGAGATTCTTACGGTGTAATATACTATGAGGGGACAGAGGCAAAACCGGATATCGACTGGATTTCGGTACTTAATGCCATTCAGTTTGACCATCCGGAAGAACTTGAAAGTATTGTTTACACTACAGGTATTAATGTAGTCTCATCAGTTGTAGATGGAATAACACAATATAAGCGTTATGTATATTTTAAGCCCGGAGAAAACTACTCGGGTTCTGAGATAGCAAGCCTTGAGGCAAGCCTCTCTGCGGCCTGTGACTCTTTTTATAAAAGTCTTAACCTTACAGGCGATGACTACAATAAAGAACTTATAATTCACGACGCGCTGATAAATGCTATGGAATATAACCATCCTGTAGCTGATGGAAACAAAAGATTCGACGTTGCCCACACGGCTTATGGAGCATTTGTGGATAAGTCTCCTGTCTGCGACGGATATGCCAAGGCATTTAAGATGCTTCTTAACAAGGCAGGAATAGAGGCTCATGTTGTAGCAGGAGATTCAACAGGTGGAGGCCACGCATGGAATATTGTTAAAATTGCCGGCAATTTCTATGAGGTTGACGTAACCTGGGATGACAGGACAATAGGCGATAGCTATTTATACAAGAATATTTATCTGCATGATTATTTTAATCGCACTACAGATGACTTTTTAAGTCATACTATAGATATTCCGGGATTTGATAAAAAAACCACATATCACAGAAGAAGCGATTATATGGGTTATCTTAAGCCGGATGTGGCAACAGCAACCGCAAAGTCATATAGGAGAGTCAATAAGGTTTATCATGTAACTTTTGATAAGGTAAAGGATGATGCATATTATTACCTTCCCTATGGAAGTGTTCTGACCTATGAAGGCAGGCTCCTTGAGATGCCGCAGGAAGTTACCCTAAACGGAAGCACCTTTGACAACTGGTATACTGCAAAAGAAGGCGGATCCGTAGTTAATAAAAATACAGTATTTTCCGGTGATACAACAGTTTATGCCCGTTGGATAGGCGGATCCACTGATGACGGTGATACAGGAAATTCCGGAGAAGGTGGAACTTTTATTCCGGGCGAAGATAATTCCAGCGAGGAAAACACAGGTGAATCCGGAAGCTCCAACTCAGGAGAGAGCAGTTCTAATCCCGGTGATAACAACTCTGGCGAGTCTGGAAGTTCCAACTCAGGAGAGAGCAGTTCCGATCCCGGAGACAAAAACTTAAGCGAAGGAACAACTACTCCCGAAGACAAGGACACAGGAAAAGAGAGTTCTGCTTCCGAGGAAAATAATTCCGCAGCAGGAAGTACAGCTACTCAGGAAAACAAAACTGAAAACACTGTAGCAAAAAATGATGCTGAAAATAAAATCACCGAGATTTATCCTAATGCCTACAAAAACAATAAAAAGCTGAAGAAAATCACCATAAGTTCAGATATTGAAAAGATAGGTTCATGTGCCTTCAAGGGCTGTAAGAATCTAAAAAAGATCACTATAAAAGCAGATAATCTTAAATCTGTGGGGAAATACAGCTTTAAAGGCATTAACAAAAAAGCAAAGATAACGATCATCTGCAAAAATAAGAAGAAATACAATAAGGTTGTAAGACTTATAAAGAAAGCCGGAGCAAAGACGGCTACATATAAGTTTAAAAAGGGGTAAAACATGAAAAACATACTTGATTACGAAACAGTTTCACTGATAGATGAGGATGATGCTTTAGAGATCATCGATCAGACAAAGCTTCCGGGGAATATAGATATTATAAGACTTCATACAGGCGAGGAGATCTGGAATGCAATATATCTCCTTCAGGTTAGAGGTGCGCCTGCAATCGGTGTTGCAGCAGGTTTTGGACTCTATATCTTTATGAAATACTCAGAGGCTGAGACCTACGCGCAGTTCCTTAAGGAGCTTAGAGAAAAAAGTGATTACCTTAATTCTTCAAGACCTACAGCAGTTAATCTTTCATGGGCGCTTAAGCGAATGGAAGCTCATGTAAAGGCTGTAGCAGTAGAAAAACTTGGAATAGAGGACGAAGCAGACCCTAAAGGATTATTTAACAGAGAAGTCCTTATAACAGAAATGCGAGAGGAATCTCAGCGAATCAAGGCTGAAGATATAGATGTTTGCAGGAGAATCGGAGAGAACGGCCTTACACTTATTGAGGACGGCTATGGACTTCTTACGCACTGTAATGCAGGACAGCTTGCTACCTGCAAGTACGGCACAGCCACAGCTCCCATGTATCTTGCCCATGAAAAAGGCCTTAATATAAAGGTTTATTGCGATGAGACAAGACCTCTTTTACAGGGAGCAAGACTTACTGCCTTCGAGCTTCAATCTGCAGGAATTGATACAACGCTTCTGTGTGATAACATGTCAGCTTCTCTTATGAAGACAGGAGCTATAAATGCAATATTTGTAGGCTGTGACAGAGTTGCAGCAAACGGTGATGCGGCAAACAAGATTGGAACCAGCATGGTTGCCACAGTTGCAAAGAGATACAACATTCCATTTTATGTATGTGCTCCCACATCTACAATCGATATGAATACCGCTACAGGTGACGATATTAAGATTGAGCAGAGAAAACCCGAGGAAGTGACCGAAATGTGGTACAAGGAGAGAATGGCTCCCGAGGGTGTTAAGGTATATAATCCCGCTTTTGATGTGACTGATAATGAGCTAATAAGCGGAATTGTAACGGAGTACGGGGTTATAAGAGCTCCCTACAAAGAGAACCTAAAGAAAATGTTTGATGAAAATAAATAATACTAAAAGATTTATAAATTCACGCTATTGCGTTGAGTGCGCTATATTTGGGTGTTAAAATAAAACTTGAGAAACTATGTTTCTGTTAGATATCTGATTTTGTTACTTCTTATCTGGGGGATATATGGCAATAAATTTAGCAGATGATGACAAAACTTTATATGACCCTGCGCTCATCAACAACGAATTGATGCTTATTAAAAAGGCCGGTGGAGACCCTGATACGCTGAAACTTCTTAATTTCAACGTATATCAGCTTGCAGAGATTCGTAAGGGCCTAAATGCCCACGTGGATATAGATGAGTATGCTGACCCTGATATTCCCTGGAATGAAATGGAGGAGATCAGGCTCGAACTTCAAACCGGTGTGGATATGTCCATGTACAGAGACGCCGGTTTTGATATTATGCAGCTTGCGGAGATAAGAGAAGGCATCAGTCAGGGACTTGATGTCAGCGAGTATTCACGACCTGAGTATTTCGCTGATCAGATGAAACAGATAAGACTGGGGCTCGCCGCAGGTGTTCCCGTGATTTTTTTCCAGAATCCTGGTTACAACTGGCTTCAGATGGCTGAGATACGTATTGGTCTGGAAAACGGAACCGATATTTCTCAGTATGCCAGTGTGGATATTCCCTATATGAAAATGAGGGTGATCAGAGAGAGTCTTGAAGACGGACTTGAATTAGACGAAAAAATGATTCGCAGCAAGGACGCTTCAACGTTGGAGCAGATACATTTTGCTTACGTCGATAAGGTTGATCTGACGCCATATATTAAGCAGAACTTTGATGCTGAGCAGCTTGAGCAGATTAGGATAGCAAAAAAAGAAGGTATTCAGGATGTAGACCAATACTTTCTTTTTGGCATGCGCGGAGAGTGCATGAGAGAGGTTCGTCTTGGCCTTGAACAGAATCTGGACGTTTCCATATATGCTGATGAGAGATACGACTGGAGACAGATGAGGGAGCTTAGAAAAGGCTTGGAGCGTCAGATAGATGTAACTCCATATGCTAAGCCTCTTTATCGTGCCGATCAGATGCGTGAGATAAGGGTTGGAATTGAGGAAAACCTTGACGTTTCTTTATACAGCAGTATGGTCCATCCTGCCCAGGAAATGCGAATCATGCGTAAGTGGCTGGAGGAAGGGAAAACTCTTCCCAGAAATTTAAGCAAGCTCTTCTCTGGACAGCTTGAAGAAGAGATGAACCGACCTGCAGACGAGGATGTAAAAGCCTGGCAGTTTCTTCAGACAGAAGAAGGCAGGCTTATTGACATATCAGAAGATAGGATGAAGTGCTATTTTACTGTGCCTGTAGGTGTAAAATCAGCAAAGTACGATCTGGATTATATTATGAAGCTTTTATACAAAGCAAAAATAAGACGCGGAGTAAATAAGAAAGCTATCGAGCAAATGCTTGAAGATAAAAAGTTTGGTGTGAAAACTCTAGTGGCATCAGGACGGCTCCCTGAGGATGGAGTTGATGGTTCCTACGAATATAAACTTCAGTTTAGTGATAATATCGTTCCGGATATGGAAAGCGGTGACGGAGCAAGCTTTAGAGATGTCAAAATTTTTGATGAGGTTAAGCTTGGAGATAAGCTTGCTGTATATACGTTTCCAACTCCCGGAGTTGATGGATATGATGTAACTGGCAAAATATTAAAAGCAAAATCCGGTAAAGCAAAATCTATACTTAAAGGTCAGGGGTTTATGCTTCTTGCAGATAAGAAGACTTATGTTGCATCCCTTGCAGGAGTTGGAAGAATAAGGAATGGTCAGATAGTTATTGATAAGCTAAAGGTTTATACTACTTCTCTTGTGGATGTTAAGGAAAAGATACAGTTTGACGGTAGTATCTGGGTTCATGGGGATGTAGATAACGTAGTAATAGAAGCAAAAGGCGACATTTTAATAGACGGAAGCTTATCCTGCGCAGATGTTAAGGCAGGAGGCAGAGTAGTAGTAAGAAAGAGTATAGTCGGAAATGTCAGTGACAAGGCGGCAGTTATTGCAGGCGGCATGATTGCCGCAGGACATGTTGATAACGCCTTTATAAAGTGCGGAGATGACTTGGTTTCCAATGATTGTGTAAACTGCAACGTATCTGCCGGTGGAAAAGTCATAATGCTTGGGGATGGCGGTCTTATAAGCGGAGGACTTGTTACATCCTTAAGGGGCGTAGAAACGGCTGTACTTGGCAGCAGACAGGTTAAGGAAACTGTAATCAGGACAGGAATTACAGAGGAGCTTGATTATGAGTACAAGGACATAATGAAAAGCTTAAGTCGTACCTATTCAGAGCTGAAAGTTTATGAACAGCAGCGGGCGAAGATAGCAAGCTTTAATGATGAGACCAATAAGCAGGCGCTGCAGATCAAGATAAAAATAAATTCCGAATCGGCTATCAAAGAGGCGGAACTTGAAAAACTGAATAAGCGAAAACGCAAGATTGAAGCCGAGATGGAAGAGGTTAAGGATGCAAAAGTACTTATATCCAACATGGTCTTTGCAGGGACCTCCGTCATGGTGGGGAACAGAAAGATGTGGATAAGGGAAAACAGGCAGACGTCAAACGGTATAGAGATATCATTCACAGAAGGCGTTGTTGTAATGGTAGATGGCGGGATACCCGTAGCAAGGAGTTAAGCCGTGGCTGATAAGTGCATACTTATAGTAGATGATACAGAAATAAATAGGGGTATTTTAAAAGAAATCTTTGCCAAAGAGTATGAGGTTTTAGAGGCAGAAAATGGCCGTAGGGCTTTGGAGCTTATAGCGACAAAGAAGGATACCCTGGCAGCTGTTCTTCTGGATATTGTGATGCCTGAAATGGACGGTTTCCGACTTTTGGAAGAGCTCTCCAAACACAAGATACCGGACAAGATACCAATCCTTATGATCACGGCAGACACCTCTACGGACGCAGAGAGAAAGAGCTATGAAAAGGGCGCGACCGATGTTATCCACAAGCCCTTCGATGCTTTTGTAGTAAGCCACAGAGTTAAAAGAGCAGTGGAGCTCTATGAGAGTAAAACCCAGCTTGAGCAAAAGGTAATGGAACAGACCAGGGTTCTTAAAAAGCAGTTTATGGTGCTCAAAAAGCAGGAAGAGAGGCTAAGGGAGACAAACACCAGAATTATTGACACTATATGTACCATAGTTGAGTTTAGAAATCTGGAATCAGGTTATCACTTAAAGAGAATTAAAGGTTTTGTACAGATACTTGCAAATACAGCCATGAGGAACTATCCGGAATATGGCCTTACGCCTCATAAGATTGAAGTTATTACTACTGCAAGTGCCATGCACGATATCGGTAAGATCACAGTTCCCGATGCAATTTTGCTTAAGCCGGGACGCCTTACTTCCGACGAATTTGACATCATGAAATCCCATACCACAAGGGGATGTGAGATAGTAAAAATGCTGGCGGATCTGCAGGATAAAGAATATCTGGAAGTCAGTTACGACATCTGCAGACACCATCATGAGAAGTATGATGGAAAGGGTTATCCTGACGGACTAAAGGGTGAGGAGATATCCATAGCTTCACAGCTCACTTCCCTCGCGGACGTATATGACGCTCTGGTAAGTGATAGAGTTTATAAATCCGCTTTTTCACCGGCGAAGGCATATGAAATGATTAAGAACGGAGAAAGCGGAATCTTTTCGACAAAGATGCTCGCCTGCTTTGATATAGCCCGCCCTGAGATGGAGGCTATGGTTGCAAGGACTAAGGCAGAGGAAGAGGCAAATCTTGCAGCGGGAGGCGCTGGACAACTAAGTCAGTAAATTTCTTAAGGGGGAAACAGTAGATGCTTGAGAAGGTAAACCTTAAAGAGATCTGTGATAAGGAAGAATATAAAGAAAAGATAGAGCCTTTAAAGGAAAAGCTTGCATCATTAGATCAGCCCATAAAGGAGGCAAAGCTTCCGGTGATCATTCTGTTTGAGGGCTGGGAAGGTGCAGGAAAAGGACATGTAATTTCGAAGCTTATTCTAAACTTCGATCCCAGATGGTTTACCATGGTAAATACCCTTCCGCCAACCCAGGAAGAGCTTAGAGAGCCCATGATGTGGAGACACTGGAAAACCATCCCTGAGTCCGGTCAGATGACTGTAATGGACAGATCCTGGTATCAGGAGGTTTCTGCATTAAGACTTGAAGGTAATATCGATGAACTTACAAATATCCGCCATATGAATGAGATAAACAATTTTGAGCGGGGATTAAATGATAACGGCTATCTCATCATCAAATTTTTCCTTCATATAACTAAGGGAGAAATGAAAAAGAGACTCGAGAATTTAAAGGAGAAGAAGAGTACAAGGTGGCGTGTGACAGAAGCTGATGAGCGTAGTGTAAAAGAGTATGACAAGTGGTTCGAGGCTTATGAGCAAATGCTTGAATATACCAATACTCCCAATGCTCCCTGGCATGTTATTTCAGCAATGGATGATAAGCATTGTTGCCTTGAGGTTTTTCAGATTGTTGCTGATGAG